>NZ_CP127014.1:0-40129 GCF_030252485.1 Pediococcus sp. AC40 | reverse complement strand
GATTAGCATGATGAAGCACAAGATGAAGGTTGCCCGGCAAAAACTAATTCCAGAAATGCTTGATAAGGGTCTTAGCTATGCTGACATTGCATGGAAGCTAGGTGTAGAGGTCCAGAAGATTTATTCAGATTTGCGGGAACTCGGAATTGAAATTAAAAAAGATAATAGTAAGAGGACACCTAAGACGTGGACTAAAAAAGAAGACGCGTTTCTGATTGCCGAAAGAAGCAAGGGTGCAACATTCGATGAAATTGCCGAAAAATTAGGCATGGTAGGATATAACGTCGCTAGTCATTGGTACAAGGTATGTAAAAAGAAGGTGTCCTCAAGTGATTAAGCTAGTAATTGATGGCGAACCAGTAGCCGCTAGTAGACCGAGAGTGACGCGGAAAGGTTGGGCGTACATTGCCCCGAAATACAAGGCATATAAGGACAATGCACATTTGACCGTAAGAAATCAATACAAAGGCGAACCACTAATGGGCGCACTGAAAGTTAAGACTACGTTTTATCGGTCGGTACAGAAAAGCGTATCAAAGGCTGAACGTAATAGAAGGCTATCTAACGAGCATAGACCCATCTTTAAACCTGACATAGATAATCTATTTAAAGCAGTCACAGACGCGTGCACAGGCGTTGTCTGGCACGATGACAACCAGATAGTGAGCGTTGAGATGGAAAAAATGTATGCCGAAGAGCCTAGAGTTGAAATGGAGGTTGAAGAGTTATGACGGCAGAGGAAATTGTTAGAGAAATCTACGGCAACAATTACACGATTGATGATTTAAAACGTATTGAAAAAGCCGTAGTCGACGAACAGGAACATTGGCGGAAAAAGAAATTTAAAAAGGAGAATGAAAAAGATGTACTTGATTAAGATCACAGGAACTAATAGATATTATCGTAGGCTAGGAAATCAAGTCCACCAATACGTGGGTATTGAAGATGCCACAGTATTCAGAAAATGGAAGCAAGCAAAACAGAAGGCGGACATCTTACACGCGGCTATTAGTCCGATTGGCGAACAGGTCAACTTCGAAGTCGAACAGCACAAGTTCTACATATTGAAGAATAAGGACGATAAAGGCTACATGAACCAAGTGTCATGGACAGCACCGAAAGAAGAAGCCAAGCTGTTTGCTGAAAAAGAAGCAGCGTTAAAGGAAGCTGAAGAAATTGCGATCGGCATGGCGAAGGTAGGCATTGATGTGGAATTTGAACCGGAGGAAATCTAATTATGTTCATGTTGTGGTATTTCTCATGTGTATTTTGGCTGTTGCCAGCAGTGTTAATCGGGCATGCGGTCCATAGCGGACTGATTGGCGTAGCAATCTTTATAGCAGCGATTATTTTACAAACGTGGATTAGTGGAATCGCTTATCTGATTAGGGGGAGAAAAAATGATTATTAAAATTAACGAAGATTACCAGATTAAAATTGAGAGTCACAACAATCACACCTTGTTGAAGTTCGTCAGAGATGATTCTGGGGCGATTAAGTTAGACAAGGACAATTTACCTGTCATGAAGCAACTTGGTTTCTATCCGAGTGTCAGGCACGCTCTTAACGCTGCCATTCATTTAATGATCCGTGACAACAACGATGTGATGGAATTGTCGCAGTATTTAGATGAATTGGACCGACTAGAAGAGCAATTTAAGCCAGTATTAAAGAGATTTAAGGAGGGCGATTAATAGTGGATATTGAAGAAGTTAAAGAAGAGCTAACAAAGCGCATGGTGGAAGCACATTCAGATTATATTGAAGACCCTGTGGGTGGGGAATATCAAGAAGGGTATGCCTCAGGTTGTGATTACGCAATTAAACTTTTAGAAAATTTGCAAGAAAAGAAAGTAGTTATTCCAAAGTTTGTTGCGGATTGGATTGAAAAGGCAAAAGCATATTATGGCGATGAAGTAAATCTGTTGGAAATTATTTTTTGGATACGCAATCATGCTGGTAGTACAGAATCACATTATGAATGGCTAAACGATATAAGCAACCAAAAACTATTGCTTAATGCAATTGCCAATGGTTACGAGGTTGAAGAACCAAGACGTGTAGTTAAGTTAAAAGGAATACACGGTCTTAGGAAGTACGTTCGATTAGATGATGAAGGAAAGGTAATTTTAGGCCTTGTGGGCAGTGATGGAATTACGGGTGGTGCTCTCACAGAGGAGGAAGCTAAAGAAAAGTGGCCGGAGTTTGAAAATTACAACAACGCTGGATTGCTTGAGTTTGAGGAGGTAGAAGACTAATGGATTGGGAAACAGAAATGCAGAAATTACAGGATGAACAGGCAAAGTTAATGAACAAGTTTGAAAGAGTATTGCGTAACATTAACCGGCATGATGATGATTTCGCGAAAGAATTAAGACAGATAACGGAAAAATTAATCAGTAATAATGTCGAGATAAATGCGATGTACCGCTAATTATAGAGAGGGAAGAAAACCAGCAGAAAAGAAAGCCGTAATATCAACGTTTATAAGGCGTTTTAATTAAAGCCAGTAGGAAGCCTGTAGAAAAACGGAGGAATAGTAAATGACTGAAATAAATCCGATTCAAAAATTAAATGAATTTTCAAAATATGAAATCCCTAAAAGTCGTATGACTGTGGGGTTACAAAATAAATATAGATTTCCTAATGATTATGGTGCAAGCCTGATATACGCTCCGGGTAGTTATGGTTTGGAATTAGCTGTGTTAGATTTTAGTGTTAACCCAGAGGGCGATCTAGAATACGGTACACCAATTACTAACGATGTACTTGGCTATTTGACCTGGGAAGAAGCTGTGGAAGCCTTAATTAAAATTAAAGAACTACCGAGCAATAAAATGGAGGGCGAATAATGTTAAAGAAATTTCGTAAGACAGCAACGATTAAAGCAGAACAGTTCGATGGTTCGGCAGAGATGATAGAAAAATATGGAATTGTGAAAGAAAACTTTGTAATTGACGGTTGGGGTCCTACGTTTTCAATACCAACCCTTGAAGGCGGTTTGGCTATCAATATAGGTGACTGGATTGCTACAGGCGTCGATGGTGAACATTGGCCAATCGCGGATGACATTTTCAGGAAGACTTATGAAGAGGTGAGATAAATAAAGGTAAGATATGTTTGCGCTAATTTTGAAAACAAGGTAAAACGAATATTGGAAAGATGGACCCAATACTTATGTCAGTACCATAAGGGGGAAGCAAAGGACGTTGGGAACGGATTTTCGGCACGTATTGTCCTTGATGACCGTGGCTATAAAGTGATTTTCAAAAAAGAAAATGCAGTTGTTGATAGCTTGAGAATTAAATATTGCCCATTTTGTGGCAAGAAACTAGAGTAACGGGTAAATTAACATAGATGAATGATGTCAACAAAAAAGAGCACCTCGTAGACGTGCCCTCGATCTAATAATCTCAACAATATTATTATAGCAGGAGTGACGGGGCATGGCATTATTACCAGAATTAGATAAAGAACAGACCAAGTATAACGCAAGAAAAATATTGTCTAAATATCGTAAGTACAAAGCTTACATAAATGCTCCAATTAACCCGAAAGTTACCTCCAGCTTTGGCGATGGGGCACCAAGTGCAACGGCACCAGCTCCAGAATATGTTGAGCAAAGAATGATTAATGCCGAAAAAGGTAAAGTGTTCTGTAAATGGGTAGATTGGGCGATCAACAGTTGTAGAAAGTATCATTACCGTGAGTTGCTTAAAATTGTCTATTGTGAAGGCTATGAGGAAGATCACGGCTACTACATGGACGCGTTAATGCAACGACTGCCCAACAGGTATTACAACATGTCATCGACTACTTATTTTAATTGGCATGAAGCAGCACTATTAGATGTAGCTGAAAGGCTGGAGTGCCAAGCTTTTGTAAAATAAAAAAAGTGGAGTAAATCTGGAGTAAATTTGGAGTAAAACTTGAGTACTTTTGGAGTTAGTATCCGTTATATTGGTAGTATCGAAAGATGTAAGGCAGATGGTTCGGCGAACTTCCGTTTCAACAAATTCAATCAAGGAAAGGCATGTTACATTTGTCGCAAGGTTCGATTCCTTGCTGTCTTATTACCGGTGTGTTTGACGTCGTAGTTGGTAGTCACGGATAAGCAAACACAAAAGAAGTCTGGTGGAGATACATAAAGGCCAGCATAAGTCCTACTCGGAAACCATCGGGGACAACTACCAGGTGAGATGTGGCGGAATAGGTAGACGCTATCCGAAGCTAAGGTTGAAAGAAGCCAAGAACAAGTAGGAGAGTACAAAATCCAGTATATGTAAGGTGCAAATCCTTACCATCTCATTCTTATAACTAAGGTCACATGACGCTATCGTTGTGTGGCTTTTTTATTTTGTCCTAAAGGAGGTGTGGTGATATGTAATGAAACTAACAGCTAAACAAAAGAAGTTTGCGGATAACTACATCAAGACTGGCAATGCTACTCAATCAGCTATTGATGCGGGCTATAAGAAGAGTTCAGCACAACAAATTGGTTCAGAAAACTTGTTAAAACCTGTGATTAAATCGTACATCGATAAAAAGATGCGAGAGATTGAATCAGACCGCATTATGGGGGCACAGGAAGCTTTAGAATTCCTTACTAATGTAGTTAGAGGCAAGGAGCTTGAAACGAAGGTGGTCACCACACAGTACGATGTAAGCACGGTGAAGGTGCCGGCTGATGTTAAAACCAAGATTAGTGCTGCTAAAGAGATCCTTAAACGTTATCCTGACAACGATAAGTTGCTTGAACAACAGATTAGAAAGATTACCGCGGAAGCTGATATAAGTGAGTACAAAGCCAAAGTAATGACCGATGCTACAAACTTAGAAGATAAGACAGTGATTGTGAGTGATTTGCCAGATGAATAAGGTAATTAAACTTAGTGACTTAATACAACCGCACTTTTACAAGTTTTTTAATTCCAACAAGAATTATTTCATTCTCAAAGGCGGGCGTAATTCGTTTAAGTCCAGTACCATTAGTCTTAAGTTGGTTATGATGATGAAGCAACAGATTCAGCGCAATCACAAAGCCAACATAGTTTGCGTTCGTGAGAATGCTGTTAATTTACGTGATTCAGTTTTTAACCAGATTAAATGGGCAATTGATATGCTGGGTATGACTAGTGAGTTTAGATCTAGTGTTAGTCCTATGAAAATTGAACACATACGTACAGGTTCTACTTTTAGATTCTATGGTGCTGACAATCCAGAAAAGCTTAAGTCGAACACGATTAGCAATGTAATTGCACTTTGGTACGAAGAAATAAGCAACTTTAAGAGCGGTGAAGTATTTGACCAATCTAACAGTACTTTTGTACGTCAAAAAAGCCCGTTCGTAGATGCCGTTAAGATATTCTACTCGTTCAACCCCCCTAAAAGTAAATATAATTGGGTTAACCAATGGGCAGAAGAGATGGCAGGAGACCAGGACTATTTCATTGATACGTCTGATTACACTATGGATAGGCTAGGTATTATCCAGCCTGAACAACTGCGCATGATTGAGAAATACAAGCAGAATGACTATAACTATTATTCATGGCTGTACTTAGGTAAATCAATCGGTATCGGTAACAATGTGTACAACATGAAGTTGTTCCACAAATTGCAAGAGATACCAACCGATGATGAGATTAAATCATTAGCCGTTGGTTTGGATGCGGGGCACATTAATTCGGCTACGACAGCCGTTGTTATTGGCTTGACGTCTAAAGGAAAAGTGATCGTGTTAGACACTTATTACTATAGTCCGCACAACAAAGCAAATAAGAAGGCGCCTAGCGACTTAGTCCCCGAGATTAAGTCTTTTTTAGATTCCGTACAAAAACGGTATGGGAACAAGCGATACATCAAGTTAACGATTGATTCAGCAGAAGGTGCTATGCGAAACGAATTCGTAAAGGAGTTTAATTTGCGTTGGCACGGAGTGATTAAGAAAAAGGAAGCTGAAATGATTGACTTCGTGTCTAACTTATTGGCTCAAGGACGAGTTTATTATTTGGATAATGAAGACAATAAAATCTTTATTGACCAGCATGAACGTTATTCATGGGATGATAAGACTTTTGAACTGGACGAACCTAAAGTTATTAAAGAAGACGACCATACGTGTGACGCATTTAAGTACATCATTATGGACCTAGCTTCCAAACTAGGACTTAAGCAAGGCAATAAAGCCGCAGTATTGAGAAATGATTATATTTAAGGAGGTGGTCTTATCCAAGGAATTAATGAAAACATATTAGTAACTGATAACAATACGCTGGTATTTCCAGCAGACAAAGAGTTGACGGGACAAGATGTATTAGATTTTATCTTGCAACACATGATGATTGCAGAACACTATAAAAGTTTGCGAAAAGATTACATCGGCGATCATGACATCTTGCATAAAGACACGCACCGCGGTAACCGCCCGGATAACCGATTAGTAGCTAATTTGGCACACTATATTGTTGAAACGTTTAACGGATTTTTTATTGGAATTCCACCCAAAATTACGCTTGATGATAAGCAAGATAACGAAAAATTAAAGCAATGGAACGACAAGAATTCATTTCAAGATAAGCTATCCGAGATTAGTCGGCAAGTAGATATCTATGGTCGTTCGATTGCTTTTTTGTATCAAGATGAGAATAGTGAGACACGAGTGCAGTACGCAAGCCCGTTATCCGCTTTTATCATCTACGATGACACAGTTGACATGAACCCGATTGCGTTCATTAATTACTATTACATCAATAATCGACTCCATGGGCAAGTCATCACAAATGATATTAAGTATGATTTGTCTGACACGTTCAAGATGGATGATGGTGAAGTTAATCAGTTCGGTACAGTTCCGGCCGTTGAGTTCTTTCAAAACGAAGACAGGCAAGGCGTTTTAGATAATGTGCAGACGCTGATTGATGCGTTGGATAATACGTTAAGTCAAAAAAGCTAATCAGGTCGAATATTTTGACAATGCCTATTTAGCAATGCTTGGCGTGCAACTTGAAGAGGACGAGGAAGGTAATCCTAAGCTTAATCTTGAAGGGCAACAAGTTATCTATTCGCCAGATGCCGATGCAACTAATGCTAGATTAGAATTTCTATCTAAGCCCGATGGCGATAACATGCAAGAAAATCTGATTGATCGAATTACTAATCTGATTTATCAAATCAGCATGGTATCTAATCTCAACGATGAGGCTTTTGCGGGAAATAGTTCGGGCGTGGCAATGCAATACAAATTATTGCCAATGCGTAACTTAGCAATGAATAAAGAACGTAAGTTTACTCAATCATTAAGACAACTCTACAAGCTATTGTTTAGCGTTGGAACGGTATTGAGTGACAGTAAGCAAGATGCTTGGCAAGACTTATCATTTAAATTCTCACAAAACATCCCAGCCAACCTTGCCGATGAAGCTGCCACTGCTAAGAATCTTGAAGGAATTACCAGCAAGGAAACGCAATTATCGGCGTTGTCAATTGTCGATGATCCAAAAGAAGAAATTAATCGCATGGAAAAAGAACAAGCTGATTCAATTAAGAACTCACTTGAAGCTACAGGCAATTTGACCGACCAACAGAAAGCTGGTGTAGACGGTGGCGAAGAAGAATAGTGATGATTATTGGAAGCAGCGTGAAGCCAATGAACGCAAGTGGATTGAATCTAACATCAAAAACGATAAGGACTTCGATAAGCTCCTTCAAGAGCACTATGACACTCTGTTAGATAGCATTAACAAGGATATCAGTGAGCAGTACACACGTTACGCAAAACGTGAAGGATACACGCTTGCCGAAGCTCGTAAAAAGGTGGCTCAAGAAGACGTCCAAGCGTTTTCTAACCAAGCCAAAAAGCTGGTAGCAAAGGCGAGAGATATCTTCAAAAAGAAAGGCAAAGTAGAATATGCCGACTTTTCAGACGAGGTCAACACTCGGTTACGCCTCTATAACGCTACAATGCGAATTAACCGTTTGGAAATGCTTAAAGCCCAAATTGGTTTAGAAATGATTGATAACAATATGGATATATACAGCTCAATGACTGACAGGCTCAACAATGAGTACGTAGACGAGCTAAAACGACAGGCTGGTATCTTATCAGATTCAGCTGGAGCAGTTAAAGCAGCTGAAACGTCTAGCATTGTAATGGCGTCTACGGGCAATGCTAATTTTAGCGAACGATTATGGGCTAATAGCGACGTTTTTAAAGCTAAGCTTGACCAATTGCTAACCAAACAGATGGTGCAGGGATTGAATCCGAGGGTGATTGCACGATATTTGAAGTCTTATCTTAAAGATGAGGTTAACAATGCTAGATATGTAACTGAACGTTTAGCACGGACTGAATCAGCTAGGGTACAGACACAGGCGCAGTTGAGGAGCTTTAAGAAGTACAATATTAAAACCTGTAAATGGCACGCAGAACCTTCTGCCTGTAAGATTTGTCTTGAGATTGCATCCTATAACGACGGCGTTTATTCGGTCGATGATGTTCCAGATTTACCTGTGCATCCCAATTGTAGATGCAGCATTTCGGCTTGGCATGACAAAACTAATAGCGATGACTAATTACGGTTACCGCTATTTTTATGCTCTTTTTCCTGTTTGCAGAGCTAAAAGAACAACTGAGTAGCCTCCCAAGGCTTTAAATGCGAGCAAAAGGAGAAATCGTTATGAAACTAGAAGAAAAATTACCAATGAACTTACAATTCTTCGCTGAACCATCAGATGATAGTGGCAATGCTACTAATGATAATCTTGATCCTAATGCAGACACCCATGCTAGCTCGGAAGATGCACAAAGACAACAAGAGGAAAACGAAGAAGAAAATGGCAAAAATAAAAATATCGATGGCGATAAAACCGTTGAGAAACTCAAGAAGCGTCTAGATTCTAAAACAGCTGAAAACCATGACTTGAAGCAAAAGTACGATGAACAATCTCAATTGCTTGATGATTTGAAGTCCGGACGCAAATCAATCAAGGAGCTTTTTTCTGATGACAAAAAGTCAAAGGAAGAAACTGAAAAAGATAATGAGATTGCTAAGTTAAAGGCTGAAATCGCCCGTACTAAAGCTATCAATGAAACTAATGCAGTCTTTAAAGACCAAGGCTTAGTAGTGAGTGATGACGTCCTTAACATGGTTGTAGGCAATGGTACTGATAATGACGCTATTTACGAAAACGCAAAGGCGTTGACAGGCTTGATTAATAACATTAAGGAAGATACTAGAAAAGAGTTTATGAAAGGATCGACACCACGAATCAGTGGCAAGAAATCAGCTAAGGTTTCGACAAAAGATTTTGATCAAATGACATTGGCTGAAAAGGTTCAACTCCTTGCAAACGATCCCGACAAGTTTAATAAATTAACAGGAGGAATTAAATAATGGCAGATACAGCCCCAACAAAAATTGCAGATTTAACAAACCCAGAGGTATTAGCACCGATTGTGTCCTATGAATTACAGAAGGCACTTCATTTTTCACCATTAGCAAATGTAGATACTACTTTACAAGGTCAACCAGGGACAACATTGAAGTTTCCTAAGTTTACCTACATCGGCGATGCACAAGATATTGGTGAAGGTGAAGCTATTCCGCTTGATAAATTAGGGACAGAAACGCAAGAAGCAACCATTAAGAAGGCTGCTAAAGGGACTTCTATTACTGACGAAGCAGTGCTTTCAGGATATGGAGACCCACTCGGCGAATCGACTCGTCAATTAGGTTTGTCGCTTGCCAATAAGGTTGATGACGACGTATTGGAAGCTGCTAAGACAGCAACTCAAACAATCACGTTCGATCCAACAGTTGATGGCATTCAAGCCGCGCTTGATATCTTTGATGATGAAGATGACAAGGTAGTAGTGGCAATTATGAGCCCTAAGGATGCAGCTAAGGTTCGTAAAGATGCTATGGCACAAAAGCTTGGTTCAGAAGTGGGCGCCAACCAATTAATCAACGGCACATACCTTGACGTATTAGGTGTTCAAATTGTGCGTTCTAAAAAGTTAAAAGAAGGCGAAGCAGTATTTATCAAGGTGGATCCAACTAAGCCAGCTCTTAAGTTAATCATGAAGCGTGGTGTGCAAGTTGAAACTGACCGAGACATTACTCGTAAGACAACCATCATGACAGCTGACGAACATTATACAGCTTACGTTTACTACGACAAGAACCTTGTCTACTCAGCCCCAAAAGTGTAAACCCACCTGCTAGCGGGATTACAGCTAGTCAAAAAACGTTGTCCGAAAGGTGGGGGACACTAAAGATATTACAATCACTAGTGATCCAACAGATGCGAGTGATGCTGACGCCGTAGTTAAGGCTACTACAGCTACATCAAGTGATGAGACTGTTGCCACGGTTGTCAAAAAGAGTGATGGGACGTTTACTGTAGCGGGCGTTAAGGCTGGTACAGCAACTATCACGTTCACTAGCGGCAAATTGACCACAACATTAGCGGTAACAATCACTGACGCCGTCTAGGGGGTGGTCAAATGGATGAAACAGAAGATTTGAAGAATCTTAAAGTGTTGTTAGCAATGGAAGGTGATAACAGTAGGGACACCTTACTGAATTTAATCCTCAAAAACACCAAAGCATCGCTTAAGATTAAGCTTCATCGCAAAGCTAAGGACGATGTACCAGCAGAGCTTAATTACATTCTGTTAGAGGTGGCTGTGCGGCGCTTTAATCGGTTTAAAAACGAAGGTATGACTAACTATTCGCAAGAAGGTGAAACAATCACTTTCAAGGATAGTGATTTCGATGACTTTTTAGATGATATTGCCGATTGGCTATCGGACGAAGAAGATAAGCCTACATCGTTAGGTAAGGTTAGTTTTATTTCGGGATACCAAGGGAAGTGATGGGATGCGATTTACAGACAAGGTTCAATTTTACAAATTGAATGACCATTATGACCCCGATAATCCCAGTGGAGAGCCAGTTAAGGTTGGTGAAACTGTTGCCAACGTGACACATCTGGGCTTGACCCGGGCACAGCAACTGTTTGGAGACATCGATACCGATAGGCTGGTGGTACGCCTGATTAAGCCGTATGGCATTGATTGGGACGTGCTGACTGTTAATGGTGGAGATACATTCTATAAGCTCCAGACTGGTGTACATCCGCTTAAGATAATGGGTTTCATTGTGGGGGAAACACAAAATGAGTAACTATAATTTTTCGATCAAAGGTCAAGACCTTTTAATTAGAAAATTGAAGCAAAAAGCTCAAAAAGGTGCAGTTAAAGCTATTGTTAAATCCCATACTGCGAACATGGAGAGCAAAGCACAAGAGTTAGCCCCTGTTGATACAGGTAATCTAAAACGCGGTATCAGTTCACAATTACTAAAAGGCGGAATGGCAGGAGCCATTATTTCTTCTGCGGAATACTCGGGGTACCAAGAATTTGGTACTCGTTTTATGGCTGCTCAACCATACATGGGTCCGGCTTGGCGAAAGGAACGGCCACTATTTTTAAGCGATTTGCATAATTTAGTAAGGTAGGTGGTTAATATCAGAAAATCACCAGCACAAGACGTCTACGATCGCTACTTCATGCTTTCCCGGAAAATGGGATACGACACATACGACTACTTGCCACCTGACAAGGTCAAATATCCGTTCGTCGTAATGAGTAGCGTCGAAGATAACAAAAATAACACCAAAACAGAATTGACTGGATCAATCGTGCTAACCATTGATTGTTGGGGCACACCGAAACAGCGTTTAACCATTACAGATATGGTTGAGCGCTTTTTTTATGCCTCAATCGGACACATCAACACAGAAAGCTACGCGTATTACGGGCAAGCTCAACAGCAATCAACCCGCATTTTGATTGACACCAGCGTACCTAATTCAACTTTATTGCATGGAATTGTAACGGTTGAACTACAGATTCAATAGAAAGGAAGGAAGAATAAATGCCAGAAACCAAAAATGATAGCGTGCTTAAGTTCTCCGGTGACGATGTTGTCGGTTACGTTCGTAAGCTATCCAATGCCAAAACAGAATCAGCACAGTTAATCCCTGGGCAAACCTCATTTGAGATTGACTTCAAGCGAGATGCCGACACGGAAGACACAAAAGATGGAGGATTCCAAACTAGTTCTTCGTTGGAAACGGATGTGGAAATCGACTTCATTAACAACACTTCGAAAATTGCCGACCAGCTCATTGATTCAATTATGAATAACGAGGTTATGGAGATTTGGGGTGTTAATCGGAAGCGTAAAAACAAAGATGGTAAGTACTATGCGTGGTACATGCGTGGTGTTGTTTCTGAAGACGACAACTCCAACGATGCAGGCGACAAGTCCGAACGCGACGTGTCGTTTGCGATTCAAGGCGTGCCACAACGGGGCTGGTTAACGTTGTCTGCTGATCAACAAGCCGAATTGGATTATATCTTCCGCGGTCTGGATCAGGTCACAGACGGCGAGGATGGCACCGAAAGCAACGGCGGAACTCCATGGGAAGATGCGGACGCTGGGACAAACGTGCCTGACGCAACACCATCGTCAAAATAGAAGCCCCAGTGGGAGTTTCTAGTACACCCACTAAAAATGGGGCTCTTGTACAAGCACATTAAAAGGAAGGACATATTATGGCAGATAGAACTAATCAACATTTGGTTATCTATGACAAGTCTGGTACTAAGAAATTTGAAGGAAAGGTTGGAGAAACAACGGTCGCAATTACTGGACTGGATGCAGGAACTGTCGTTGCAGATGGTGACTATCAGATCGTTTGGAACGACGGTACTAACGAATCAAACAAAGTAGACGTTCCAGGATTTACAGTTTTGTCACCAGTGCCAGATGAACCCGCCGAGGTCACAGTTGACCCAACCAGTGATGGAGCGAATGTTTCTGCACAGTAGGTGATTAAATGAGTACAGATCGTGCACATCAACATTTGGTTATTTTTGACAAAACAGGAGTTAAAAAATTCGAAGGAGATATTGGTAAAAAGACAGTGGCAATTACTGGTATTGAACCAGGAACATCAGTAGCCAATGGCGAATACCAAGTTGCATGGAGCGATGGCACAAGCCTATCTAGAAAGGTAGATGTGCCCGGCTTTACTGTAATAGTACCAGTTACAGGAATAACGTTAACTAAAAGTGAACTATCAATGACTGTTGGCGACCAAACCTATATTGGAGCAGTAATTTCACCGCCTAATGCAACCAATCAAAAAATTGCCTGTTCATCTACAGACGAAGCGGTGGCAACGTTTGATTACACAGGATTAGTTGTGGCAAAAGGTGTTGGTAAGTCAACGATTAAAGCTACAACCGTTGATGGTGGTTATTCCGCAGAATGCGTGGTTACAGTTACCGAAAAATAAAACTCAGTCGCCAACGAAATGAACAATACCTACGGGGGCGGCAATTAAAGGAGTAATAAGACATGGAAATTACAATTGGAAAGCAAAAACAAGAATTGAATTTTGGAGTACGTTTCGTAAATGAACTTGATAATGTAATCGGAGTTAAACGCGATGGAATTTCGTTGGGCTTTGGATTGACAAAGAGTATTCCAGCTTTACAAGCCTACGATACAGCAGTACTGGCTCAAGTCCTATACTGTGCGACCTTCCCTAATTCACCACGGGCAAGCCTCGAATCAATCTATGATTTTATTGATAATCCAGACACTGATATTGAAGGACTATTCAAAGAAGTTAACAAAGAACTTAAAAAGGCTAACGCAGTTAAGTTGGCATTAAAAAACATGAAAGCCTAGATGGCAAACGAAAAAGATCAAGCGATGAAGAATATCGCGAAATCATTCTATTTTCGTTAGCTTATCTAGGCTTTACTTCTATCCAAGAAATTGAGCGTATGACGATCAGCGAGTATTACTTGCGCTTAGAAGCCTACCAGCTTCGCAAAGTAGAAGATCGTACCAACTTAGCACTACAAGCATTTTTTAATCAGATGGTCCAGACACCTAAGAGTAAAAACAATCCGCATCCGAAGTACGACCAACTCGATAAGTTATACGACGCTGAAGCTGAAATCAGTGAGATTAGACATCAGTTCGAAGGATTACCTTCTAAACGAATTGAAAAGCAAGAACGTAGTCGCATGATTGCTGAGCGCTATGCCGCTTACCAGAAGATTAAGGAAAGGAGGAAGCAGAATGGCGGAAAGTTATAATGTAACGGCGATATTAAGCGCAATTGATAAAAATTTCAGTGCAACCATGGCAAAAGCCGCTGAGCAGACTGCTTCCTTTTCGTCCAAGGTTGGAGCCGTTACTAGCGGGGTTGGTAAGTCAATGGCTGTTATTGGTGGAGCGACCACTGCACTAGGTGTTAGTTCTGTTAAGTCTTTCGGTGACTTCCAAGCTTCGTTGAATAAGGCAGCTGTAACTGCTGGTGGGACGTCAAAAGACATTTCAGGACTAGCAGACGTTGCTAATAAGATGGGTGCCGACCTGCCTCTATCAGCGCAAGATTCGGCAGATGCGATGATTGAAATGGCACAAGCCGGTGCGAACGTTGGGCAGATTAAAGAACAGTTTCCTGCAATAGCCGAAGCGTCAACTGCGGCGGGTTCGGACTTGATTCAAACAGCTGGCGTTGTTCAGAATGCGATGAACATTTGGGGTGATAGCCTCGAATCACCAAAACAAGCTGCGGCGGCATTAACATTAACCGCTAATGCAAGTAATGCCTCAATTGAGGACATGCAACAAGCGCTAGCAACAATTGGTGGCACCGCGAAAGCGTCCAACATGAGTTTACAAACCACATCTACAGCCATTGGGCTATTAACTAACCGTGGTTATAGTGCGGCTCAAGCTTCTGATGATTTGAATCATGCTATTTTGCAAATGCAAGCTCCTAGCAAAGTAGCACAAAATGCTATGCAGAATTTAGGGATTAGCTTCACTGACGCCCAAGGAAACATGAAGCCATTCCCTACAATTCTTCAAGAAATTAGCAAGTCAATGGACGGGATGACATCGTCTGAAAAGCAAAAAAATCTTAAAGCAATGTTTGGTACTGCCGGAATGCAAGCAATTGGACCGTTACTTGATTCAATTAATGATAAATCAGGCTCTGTTACTAAGTCGTGGGACGGCATGTTTCAAGAAATTCAAAACGGATCTTACAGTGCCTCAGCGGCATCAAAAACTTTAAGTACGCAAGCATCAGAAATGCAGAAAAATGTTGGCTCTAAAATTGAGCAAATAGGCGGTAACTGGGAAGCTTTACGAAACAAGGCTATGGATAGCAAAAACGGCGTTGTCGGTGCCATGATTGACATGATCAATAATACTATTACGTGGGCGACAACTTCTAATTCATGGATTGCGAAAGTTATTCGTGGTTTTGTTGGACTATCTCCAGTCTTAGGACCTGCATTAGTTATTTTTGGAGGTTTGTTAATTGCGACAGTAAAAGTGGCATCGGCAGTCGGAAAGCTTGCTAAGGGCTTCTACTCGATAGGTAAGGCAGTAGTTGGCTTAGTCGCTAAGCTATTTGGCGTAGCAACCGGAAACACTGCTGTAGGTGCTACTTCCGAAGGTGCTGCTGTTGGTGAAAAAGCAGTTGGAAAGAATGCTGAAAAAAGTGCTGGACAGATGATCGCAATGGGATTCGCTGCACTTGAGATTGCGGCAGGATTCGCGTTGGTGATTGCTAGCCTGGCTGTGTTGGTACTTGCGATTGCGCAATTGGCTAAGCAAGGCATGGACGGCGTGGTTGCCTTAGTAGCGTTTGGCGCAACAGTCGCCGTGTTGGCTGGTGTTTTCGCTCTGCTCGGACCAGTGTTGACAGCTAACGCTGTGGGATTAATCGCGTTCGGTGCTGCGGTAGTAGCTGCAGGTGCCGGTGTTGCACTTTTTGGAGCCGGTATCCTTGCGATGGGAGCCGGGTTAGTCCTAGCTAGCAAAGGTGTCACGGCGCTAGTTAATGCTTTTATCTTGCTTGGTAACAACATTGGACTAGTAATCCCAATGATGGGAGCTATCGGTGCTGGCATGAGTGCATTGTTAAGCGGGATCCTTAATGCGGTAATTACTAATGTACCATTAATTGGACAAGCATTTATCACATTAGGAGAAACAATCCTTAATGTGATCGTTACCCTGACACCTCAAATTATCCAAACTTTCATGACGCTATTAATGGCGTTAATTAATGCAATTGTGACGTACGCTCCGCAAATAACAGAGGCGTTTGCACAATTGATAATCGCAATCTTGAACACGATTACCACATACCTACCACAACTAATTACTGCAGGTTCCAATTTGATCGTTGCGTTTTTAAATGGAATTGCGCAAAATCTCCCTAACATAATAACGGCAGCAGTTAATGTAATTGTTGCTTTTATTAACGGGATCGCAAATAACTTAGGCAGGATTATCGATGCAGGTATTAATTTGCTGGCTAAGTTTATTTTAGGAATAGCTAATGCAATGCCTAGGCTTGCTAGTGTCGCTGTTCAAGCTGTTGAGAAATTCGTCTATGGTGTTGGTAATGCTCTAGGACAAGTACTTGCATCAGGAACCAAGCTTATTGGAATTTTCGTTAAAGGTATTTTGGATGGACTGACCGGGTCTAGAAATTCTGGTACTAAAAATGCCAACGCTGTTAAAGACGGAATTAGTGGCATTTCATTATTTGGTGCCGGTCAATCTATTATTAATGGTTTTCTGAATGGTATGAAATCCGCTTATGGTGCTGTACAGAGTTTCATAAGTGGTATTGCCAGCTGGATTAAACAGCATAAAGGGCCAATTAGTTACGATAGACGGTTATTAATCCCTGCTGGTAAATCTATCATGCTTGGATTCAATGAAGGATTGATGAAGCAGTTCAGCAATGTACAGAGCAACGTTACTGCAATGGCAGGACAGGTAGCTGATAGCATGCAGTTTACGATGCCTTCGATTGATGCTTCAAACATGAGCAATAGTCTCCGTAGAGTTCAGTCACTATCATCGAACACCTTTGGAGCCAACTTTAGTGGCACAGTTGCCTTGCAAGATTCGACGGTGGGCCAACAAAACAATCTATTATTGAGGAAAATAGCCAACAAGCAACAGGCTATCTATCTTGATGGTGATGCGCTAGTTGGTAGGACTTATACACGCACAGATTCGGCACTCGGTAATCATGCTGATCTTAATGAAAGGTGGGGACGCTAGATGCAATATCGGTTTAGAAATTTACAACCAACATTGAGAGATGTGTTTGACGACAACCCAGAAGAAGGCTTTGCATTCGGTGATTTTGATAGCCGAAAAGCAGGGCTTTTTTTAGTTGAGCGTACAGCGCCTACGCCAGAAGAAAAAGAGATCACCGAGAGTGTGCCTTACATGCAGGGTGTTTACGATTTTTCAATGTATCAAAACGAGCGCTTTTTCGAAAATCGAGAAATCACATACAAGTTAGTTATCCCAATTGGTGTATATCACGATCGAAAAGGCGTCGAACAAGACATCAAGCGACAGCTAATGCCATTAGGGCGGCAAGCGTTGATTGACACACACGAGGAAATCTATTACTGGATTGGTAAGTGTAAGAGCGTGGAAGCTGACGATGATTCAGAAAAAGGACTATTGACCGTCACGGTAGCATTTGACTGCTACCCGTTTGCCTTTACCAACAATCTCGAAGGTGCAGACGTTTGGGATGACGTCTACTTCGATCACTGGATTTGGCAACCCGTCAAATTTACGGTCAATGGTAAGCAGAATATTCAGTTAGAAAACATTGGGTCGCATAAGGTGATGAGTAATTTTGAAGTGACTGGAAAAGTGACTATCAAAGGTGCGTTCGGTACGAAAACTCTAGACGAGAAAACCGATGAAAAGTCTTCAATTCCAATCCAAGTTGGTATTAACAAGATCACGCTTGATGGTAATGGAACGATATGGTTCAAATTCAGAAGGGAGGAACTGCTGTAATGTATAGAATTATTGCTTACAATGAGCCGACTGATACAGCAGGCTTTGTTATCCACGATCCCGCTGTTAATGAATCGGTTAGTGAAGGCAAGCTGAATCTTAAGCAGTCCGATGTTAACGATTTATCGCTAACCATCAATCAAGATAACCCTCTCTTCGGCAATGTGAGACCAATGCACACGCACGTTGAGGTCTACGACGATGATAAGCTTATCTTTCGGGGGCGAGCGTTAAAGCCTACGCGAGAGATGAAAGATTCCGGACAATTTCTGCAGACCTATGTGTTTGAAGACATTTCAAGCTACCTAATCGACAGCGTTCAGCGCTTTTTAGAAGTTAGAAACGCAACGCCTAAGCAATTTCTGGAGAAGGTTATTGAGGAGCACAATACTCAAGTACCGGCTTATAAGCAGTTCAATCTAAGAACTGTAACGGTTGATAATAGCAAGGATAACGCACTCCGAACAATTGACTATGCCACAACCAAAGAAACCATTAAGAAGCTACTAACGGATTCCGTTGGTGGCTTTTTGATTACTGAATATAAGGACGGTAAGAACTACCTGGATTACCTTAAGGCACCGGGCAAGGACCATAACAACGACACACCAATTCGCATTACCGAAAACATGCAATCGGCAAGCGTTACGATTGACCCGTCTAAGGTAATTACTAGATTGATTCCGCTAGGTGCACAGATCGAGACCCAGAACCCGGATAAAAAGAATGATGATAGTTCGGACGATGGGACTAAGTTAAGCGGTCCAATGCATGCTGTTAATGGTGACTGGGGGCCAGCGATTAAGTTTGCGGCACAATGTATGAACACTAAGGTGACCAACGCCCAAGTTGCTACTATCAAAAATGTTATTCAACATGAGTCCGGTGGTAGCGAGACAGTGGTTAATAACTGGGATTCTAACGCTGCAGCTGGGCACCCAAGCAAGGGACTACTGCAATTCATTGACACGACTTTTAAGGCGTACGCTATCGAAGGCTATACCGATATTCTCAAAGGCTTCCACCAACTGTTGGCGATGTTCAATGATTCCAATTGGGCTAGTGATGTCCATACTGGTGGATGGGGGCCCACCGGTAAGCGTCGTTATGATAAATTACCAGTTGAAATAGTTGCTAGCGGAGGTGGTAATTGGGGGTCTCCGTTCCCTTCTGTCGGACACGTAGCATTCGAAAGCGGACAACTTTTCGGCGTTCACCCTGGAGGAGAATTCCGACAAAATGGCTTCCATGACGGCTTAGACTTTGGGACGGCTAAGTATCCCGGCACCGACGTTCACGCCGTCCATGGCGGTAGAGTAACGCATAAGGGCTACATGGGTGGATTGGCATACTACTTCGTCACCCATTCCGATGATGGCTACAACGTGGTCTATCAGGAAGCATTCGGCAGTAGTAGCAACATCAAGGTTAAGATTGGAGATTACGTTAAGACTGGCCAAGTAGTCGGCAGACGGACAACCAATCACCTTCATGTTGGTGTGACAAAAAAGGACTTCAACTACGCAGTTGCACACTCGTTTACCAATAATGGTACATGGATTGACCCGGAGCCGTTAATTTTTGGATCAAAAAAGAGAATAATGTTGAGGGTTAAGCAGGTAGTTGCTGATTCGCCGTTAGCTAAGCAGGTAGTTGCTGATTCGCCGTTAGCTAAGCAAGCACTTGACATTGAAGCTGGGGTAAAGCTGTTCGAAGCGGCAAAGTCTTCACATTTAAAATATGAGACCAACTACCTCCGTGCGGACATCTTGTCTAATCAAGCACACGGCGACTGCTCATCGTTTGTGAGTTACTTTCTAGAGTTGGCAGTACACGAAACTGATCGAACGCTCTACACAACCGACACGTTGCACGGATTTTTGAAAAAACATGGCTATGCACTGCATTACGAGGGTAACACTAAGACGCTCCCGGCATTGCAGACTGGCGATGTTTTTATTTTGGGCAAAAAAGGCGACAAACCAAGCCATACCGCAGTAATGAAGGACGCGGATACGTTATTAGAGTGCGCGCAAGGTTGGAGCAATGGTTATGACCAAGGTGGCGCCGATATGTTTGAACATGGTAAATCCGGTGATGAGAATTTAGCTGCTTGGTGGAAACGGAATTCACAAGGTTGGAAGGGCGAATGGTACTGGTACCTATACCGTTTTGGCGGAAATATACCGGAGCAAGAATCGGGTGACCAAAAAGGTGGCACGATTAAATCCGGTGTCCGTTATACCATTGCGCCGGTTAACGATGGTAAGGATTACCTTGAGATTCCCGATTTTCAAAAAGAGTTCGGGATCATTAATGGTGCTGTCACGTGGGATGATGTTAAGGATCCGAACGAGCTATTGAGTAAGGCTAAGGCTTGGATCAGGAACCAAAAAGCGTCAACCAACTCTTGGAACATCTCGGCATTAGAGTTGCCGGACTACGACCACTTTAAGGTTTACGATCGCTACTTATTCGTTAATCCGTACGTAGCTGACACGCAGTTACTGACGGTGGTTAGCAAGGAGATCGACATTACCAATCCATTTAAGTCCACGCTAACAATTGGCGATAAGACGCCAAAGTTGACCGATTACCAGAACGAAAATCGAAATATATCCAAAGAAGTTTCAAAGCTGGCAAGCACAGTCACAACTATCTCTGGTGATGTTTCTGCCATGCGTGGTGGTGCGGGTAACTCTAGCAGTCAACTGCAAACAATCTACGACCGGTTAGGCAATACCAACGTGCCACAGTTGCAGAAAGACGTTGAAGGTATCCAAGATTTCAGCAAAAAAGCCGATGAACGATTGACTACCGCTGAAACAGACCTGAAAACTGTAAAGGAAGATGACGAATCGACTAAACAGAAGCTGGCTGAATATGAAAAAACTATCGCAGATTTAAATGAAAGATTAAAGAAATTGGAAGGAGCTGGTAGCTGATGACACAGGTGTTTAAAGACTATACCGAAATCAAAAAGGACCCAGCAAAGGTAGCCGAGATTGCCGACACAATCCGGCATGCGAAATTAGGAAGCGAGGTGCGAGAAGCAATGGCACAAGGATTTGAAACGATTGACGATTCAGAAGTTGTTAACCACCTTATCAGTGATGTTGAAGACCTGAAAGATGAAATCATCGGTTACCGTGCCGACGTTAAAAAATTAACGGAAATGGTTGAAAAATCAATTAACGACAACAAAACAAATATTGAAAATGTTGGAAAAGAAAATCGAGAAGCACTCAAAAAGTTTGATGAGGATTGGCAGTTGAAAATCGACCGAATCATTCTGGGGACCGACGAACCAACGCTCGACCGTATTATTGATGAAAAGTTAAATGAAAGGGGTGTGTAGCCTATGAGTATGTATCTAACTTTTACTATCGGGAAAGATAAACGTAATTTAGTTGACGATATTACTGATTTCCATATCGATAAAGAGACATCAACTAATCCGCAGTGGTTACAAGCTCGGCAAAATGAAGATGGGATGCGGCAAGTTTTTGTAACTGTTAAAAACGAAGACGGCTCACCATTTAATTTGACTGGTTGCAATTACTGGTTCCAAGGCAAGCTACCGGACGGCATCCATAAAATTATTGATGCTAAGCACGGGGTGACATTGGACGCACAGAACGGAAAATTCCGCTTTGATATGCCGAAGCAAGCTTTTGCAGTTGCGGGATCCTATGTTCAAGCGTTTTTCAGAATCGTTAGAGACGGTGAAAGTATTACTACACTTGAGTTTGATCTAACTGTCCTAGCTGATCTTGTCTATAACGACCTAGTGCCATCGGATTATATAACGCCGTTCGAAGATTTGTATTTCAAACTCAAAGATTACATCGTTAAGGCTAACGGTGACTTTGAAACAGCAATGGCGCAATGGAAGAAAGATGTAGCTGACTTAATCACTGAGCTTAATGCTGACGTTAGCGGTATTAACCTGACAATTACCGAGATTAAGACTCAACTTTCAGCACTTGAGGACAAGATTAAGGCTGACGGGTTGCTTACACAGGCTGATTTTGATGCTCAGATTAAAATTGTTAATCAAAATATTGAAGATGCACTTGAAAAGTTAAAGGGCAATATTATTGTTGGAGATAATATTCGGATTGGTAATTTCGTTTCGAAAAACAATCAATCGGCGATTGAAAACCTGCGATCGTTGATGGATCCTAGTTTGTTCAACTTTGTGTTTTTTACAGACTGCCACTACGACCAGTGGAACGATCCGAACCGCACTGGGCTCGACCGTCTAAACAATGCACTATTGATGGACGGTTCAGTCGATGCAATTATTGCTGGCGGCGATAATGTTGATGGCGGTTCAGCATTGTATGATATCGTGTTAAGCCAACATAAGGAATTTATCAACGATATGCTTTTTTATCATAATGGTTCATCGGATAAATTTATTTTGAAAGGCAATCATGATGACGCAAGTGGGCGCCCGGTTAACTATCTCCGTACTGGTGATACTCAATTTGCCGGTACCACACCAATTCCAGCCAATGATTTAAAGCGAATGTACAACAATTCGGCTCTATTAAATGGAGAAATACGGAATGGAAATAGCAACTATTTTTATAAAGATTATCCCGAAAAGAAAGTACGACTAATTGGACTTGATTCCAATGATACGCCTGAAGTACTCAAATCAGACGGCACATTGAAGTATCTTGGATTAATCTACATGGGTTATCAAGAGGAACAAATCAATTGGTTAGCTAATGTTGCTTTACAGAACGTCCCAGAAGATTACACAACTATAATTGTCGGGCATATTCATGCGGATGCAATGAAAGATAGCGTGGACGAAGATAACATCTACGGAGATCACTATTACAACGTGGATCTAGTTAATCAGGTAATCAACGACTTCATGCGTGGCACATCCAGCATGGTGACAAGTAACACGAAGAATTGGGAAGTTTCTGTTAAATCTGACTTCACAAGCCAGGGTAAGCGAATTATGGCGGGTTACATTCACGGACATCAGCATCAAGATAATTACACTAGTGACCTTGGATTTAACAACATTGGGATCACATGTTCCGTTGGAAGCGACGCTAGCAATCCCAGTGACGATGGTTGGGTCGTAGTAAGTGTGGATCCGGTAAATCAAACAATCCAATTACGTAGTTTTGGGCATGCTACCAGTCGAAATTTCAAATTCATTAACGGATAATAGGAGGGATAATTTTGGCAAATAAATCAATTAATAATCCAGCGCACGATATAGTTAATAGTTTAACTCCCTATGTTAATAGGGACCAGGCAATTACCGAGATGGGGATGATGGAGGCCATCCAAAAGCTAGCTGCGGTTGTCGATGCGCACATTGGTAGTGGGGTTAATGCTCATACTCCAGTTAGTCGTTATCAGGCAGGCTTTATGACCCGTGACTTGTGGCTAAAATTTTATGAGATTGCGGGAAAGCGAACTTACACTGGTGGCGGTAAAGACATTATGGCGTTAGAGCCGGGAAAATATTACGGTCTTAAATATAAAAATGGTCCTTTAGCAGCCGATGATGATGCAATTGTTACCGTAGATGTGTCCGAAATTGAGGGTATGGGAAAACAAATTTCTGTTATTAAATCCTATACAGGTCAAGCATATTTTTATACCGAACACACTAATGGAGCTGGGACTAATTACAATGCACCGAGCGTTTGGACAGCAATTCCTAGGTTAGCAACTCTGTGGGAGGGTAGTATGACTACTGTAGGTACTAATTTCACCTTAGCTGACAAGATTGAAAAATACACACGATTGATATTTACAATAAACTCTAATAACGGGGCATTTTATGATGTAACAACGCCGGCGGTGGGGAACACTTTTAAAATTAACGCCATTCAACACCAAAATACGCACTTGGGTATGAATAATTTTGAAGTAACGCTTACTATTAGTGGTGACTCTGGCAGCATTACTAAAAATGTATCCGACGCTTATAACGAAGGCACGGCTGGACCGGTTGCGGCTTCGAACCTAGCATCAATTCGCAAAATTGTGGGGGTGGTCCAATAATGCTTAGTTTAAAAGTCGACCAAAATATCATTGTTGATTATGCCATTGGTAGTGGATTAATTGGTGACAACGTTATTCAGTATGATGGAAAAATACCAGATGATTTCTACGAAAATTATAAACCGTTTTTTTATTTACTAAAAAATAATGAGATTGTAGAGAACCCAGACTATGTAGAACCCAAACCACCAGTGATTGGTCCAAGTGAACAAGATAAAATTAACGCTCAAATAATGATAAATCAAGCTAAGCAAAAGGAAGAACAAGATGAATTCAACGCTCAAACTCTATTACAGTTAGCTAAACTAGGAGGCAATAAATAATGTTTAAATATATTAAAAAATACTACGAAGAAGGTTTATACACTAAAGACGATTTAAAAACACTTTTGAATGGTGAACTGTTAACTCAAGATGAATATGATTCATTAATTAACCCAACGCCTGCACAATAGGCGTTTTTATTTTGGAAAAAGTAAGGAGAAAGAAGGTGCAAGATTGCACACACTGTTGGGGTTGTCTTGGGGGGAATGGGCATCGATTGTAACTATCATTCTTTTTATGGCAGGCATAGTTAGCCTGCTTTTTAAATACATCGTTTTTGGCCCATTTCAAGATGATATAAAAGATTTAAACAAAAATTTTAAAGCACTTAATGATAATCTGAGAGAAATAAAGGTTAGCATTAATGAGTTAGATAAGCGAGTAGACGAGCATGATCGGCGGTTAGACCGCCACCACGAAAGGATTAAGGACTTGCAAAACAAAATATGGGGAGGTAGTTATTAATGAAGAATGTAAAAAACATCAATTGGCATGATGGTAAATTGTGGGCAGGATTGATTAGTTTACTAATCGTTTTGGTTCAGCAGTTAATGGTAGCCTTTGGTTACAATTATCCAGTCGACTGGCAAAGCATTGTAGGGATTATTAACACTGTACTAACCATCCTAGGGATGCTAGGGGTAATTAGTGATACAACTACCGTTAGTAACCAGACAGGAGGGCAAGATGACAAAACTAAATAAATTAAGATGGGTTGCTGCAATTGCGGCAGCCTTTTTTGTTGGAGTAAGTGCCGCTCCACTGGTCAGCGCCAATGCTGGTGGTGCTACGAATAACCAATACACCAACGTACAGCATAAAGCGGTTCAGAAACACTCCACCACTGCCAAAGCTAAAACGGGTAAGGCGAAAGCTAAAAAGTCGGTTACTTCGGTACGTAGCCAAGGTGTAGACTGGGCTAAGTATCAAGGATATAGCGGAGTTAAAGGCTATAAGAACGACCAGTTTGCGATTGCACAAATTGGTGGATCATACGGTGGAACGTTCATTAACCAAGCTACGTACAACAGTCAAGTTGCTAGTGCATTAAGTCAAGGGATGCGAGCTCATACTTATATTTGGTATGGGGTTGGTGGTAGTACAGCACTCGGTAAGCAATGCCTTAACTACTACTTGCCACGCGTTAAAACACCCAAGGGTTCGATTGTTGCCCTCGATTATGAAGATGGTGCAAGTGGCAGCATTAAAGCTAATACAGACGCTATCATTGCTGGTATGCAACAAATCAAGGATGCTGGATATACGCCGATGTATTACAGTTATAAGCCTTATACGCTTGCTCATGTTGATTACAAGCGCATTATACAGAAGTTCGGTACATGCCTTTGGATTGCAGCTTATCCCGATTACTTAGTCCGTAGTACACCATATTGGGGAACTTTCCCAACTATGGATGGAGTGGCTATTTGGCAGTTCACATCTACGTATATTAATGGCGGACTAGATGGCAACATCGATTTAACCGGAATTACGCACAACGGTTATGATGGCAAGCAACCGGCACCAAAACCAGTTAAACCAACGCACAAGAAGCGCGTAGATGTAACCTACGCAATGCATCAACGTAATGGTCGCTGGTTGTCACCAGTTAAAAATGCTGGTTCAGGTGCTAACGGATTTGCAGGCATGCCATACAGTGCGCACGATATGCTTTACATTAAAGTAAACCGTGGTTCAATCAAATACCGCGTCCACACAATCGAAGACGGTTGGCTTCCGTGGGTACACAAAGCAAACAAGAACGATACAGTCAACGGCGTAGCTGGTATTAAAGGCCACACTATTGACGGCGTGCAAATGTACTACACCACACCAAAAGGTGAGACTTACCAACAAGCATACTACCGTTCACAATCTACACAACGTGCTGGCTATCTAGGAGTGTGCGCTGATAATGGTTCAGTTTCAGGGTTTGATTCGTGGGCCGGCATGTATGGCGAACCGCTAGATCGACTCCAGATTAGCATTAACGATCATAGTAATTTTTAAGTTTAACTAAATAGGAAGTAATTATTTAGCCTCTGTCTTCGGACGGAGGCTTTTTTGTTGTCTGGACAGGTTGTTTTAAAGTGTATTTGGGTGTAGGATAATCATCAGTAGGAGTATTAGTTTAAGGGCTAAAGGGGGAGTAGTCTCTTGAATTGAGTTCTCCTATTTTTTATTGAAATGACATCATTATTCTCCAATGTAGGAAAAAAACTTATTTACGCCAATTATTTCGGAAAATAACTTAAAATACAGAAAAAGCCCACTCGACCAATAATTGGTTAAGTGGACTTTCCTTAATACGATTAAAGTATTACAATGAAGTTGCAAGCTAGGTTCTCCTCCAAAGAATATCAGGCTTGCCAGGAAATCACCAGCTTAGAAATAGGCTGCGTGATTTTTTGTTTGTGTAATTTATTTTGATATCTGAAAAAGACAGGTTTATATAGTTAAGGGGTAAAATTCATCGTTAATACAAAATAAATCGCAGAATTTATATTAAAGCAAATATAGAAGCATTGCAAGCAACATGCATGGCTAATATATTACGATTGATGACACGATTTACTGATACAAAATAGAAAAAGCCGAATCAAGAAGAATACAAAAAGCACCCATATAGGTGCCCGCTTATTTAAACATGAAGTACTGCTATATTGTTGTGGTGCTATAGTGGTGCGGTAAACACATTAAAGTGTTGATATAACGGCATTTATAAGGAGTTTTCAAATCTTGTACTCTCCTTATTAGTACCCTTTTAGAAGGTTTTATGAAACGTCGCAAAAGTGGCTGACACCTTGGAAACACTGGTGTTAAGCCACTTTTTTGTTAGATAGAATAAAATGAGAATATTATATGAAAAATGCACTTCGGTGCTACTCCGGTGCTATAAAATTTTTCGCACATTTTTTGAATTCAGTGAAATCTTATCAAGTGATTTTTCGATACGTAGATCAGCTTTTTGTTTGTATTCGTCAATTAGATATGAATATACTCGACTGGTTGTTGATATATCAGAATGGCCTAATCGCTTTGATATGATAAATAAATCAACGTTTTCGGATAAGAGATACGCCACATGCGTATGACGTAACGAATGAAAGTGAAAACTAGGTTTATCGATTCCACAATGGGCTAATGATTCCCGGAGTGTTTTATTTACTGCGCTGGAAGAGGGCACCGTACCATATTGATTAGTGAATATCTTGGTGCTACTGCTCTTAGGTTTCAGCTGTTTCAGTAACTGTGCTAAATCGTCGTTAATCTTAATGATTCGCACTGACGATTCGTTTTTAGTTGGTTGGAATTTTTGTTCTTCATCATTCCAAGACCGTCGAATAGAGATGGTATTAAAGGTGGTATTGATATCTTTCCAGGTCAAGGCTTGAATTTCACCTAGACGAGCGCCAGTATAAATCGCAGTTAGAATCATGTACTTGCTTGTAAAATGCTTATTTAAACTACTACGAAGATAAGTGGATAGAGTGTTCATCTCATCAATGTTTAAATAATCAATTTTGCGAGTTTTGCTCTTGTTGAAAACCATGGAAACGCCGTAGACAAAATCTTTTTCAATGGCTTTATCGTAGAGCGCATCTTTGACACAAGCATGAATCAACGAATTAAATTTAGTTACGGTGGACTTAGCATGCTTCTTGCCAAAGACATTGATGAATCGCTGGTAATCTTTCCGGGTGATCTCGCCAACCGGTTTTTTAGCAAGTAACGACTTCTTTAAAACGTGATATAGTTGCATGTAAGTAGCTTTAGTCCGATTAGTTACTGAGGGTTCTTTATACGTTAGGTACCAATCATAAAAATAAGCAGGAAAATAAGTTTCGCTATCAATATCCCGTTTATTTAACTGGAAATCTGCGGCCCATAATTCTGCCTCGGATTGCGTTTTAAAATTATACTTGCTTTTGTAGTGACGTTTTCCCTCCTCATCT
Source organism: Pediococcus sp. AC40 (assembly GCF_030252485.1). Taxonomy (NCBI): domain Bacteria; kingdom Bacillati; phylum Bacillota; class Bacilli; order Lactobacillales; family Lactobacillaceae; genus Pediococcus; species Pediococcus sp. AC40. The sequence continues at coordinate 11,855 of NZ_CP127014.1, read as the reverse complement.
CGCCAGGTTATCCTAGCAGTCCATTTTCCATTTTGTTTTTTAATACTTGCCATAAAAGCGAACCTCCGTTCTGTTGTTGGAAGCAGGCTTCAATGTTAAAATAAGCGTACATTAAAGGAGCCACTTCCGTGGTTTTTCTAATTTGGTAGTCACATCCCAAACTTTGGTCGGTGGGGGAAGTGGCTTTTTTGTTATGTAGTTAACTTAATTATTTAGCTACTATTTTTTTCAATTAAGGGTATAACATAGAGTGTATCGAATATGCATTTCCTATATTATTAAAGTAAACATGTTGTATAATAGCGTTATTAGTTTTACAGTTAGGAGGACTAGTTCTATGAAACCAACAATTAGCGAGTTACTGAAAATAGCAATTGCAACTATATTATTTTTACTTGCATTGGTATTTAGTATTGGAATTGGCTCCTTTACAGCAGAATGGGTTAATCAAACAGTTACTGTTCTTACTACTATAAGTGCTTATAGTATGTGGCTTTTAAATCATTCCAACACAGTATATATTTTATGGAATAAATTAAAATTAAAGATACAAGGCGACACCGTAAACTGGACGAGTACAAATAAGTTTAATATAGAAAAAAGTTGCAATTTTAAGGAGTTGGTTCAAAAATATGTAGCTAACTACAACAATAAAAAAAATGGAACTCGTATGAAACTTTCTCCTAGTAATTCTGAGCATAATTTACACGTGGAAATATTTGATAGTAAAAACAATAGAGACCTAAAATTTATACTTGCAAATGGCGCAGATTATAATCAAATAAAGATTTTGTATACTTCTTCGATGGCGTATAAAGATTCCATTAATGAATTTTCGGTTTTTTTAAACTTTATTAGTGAATTTCAAAAAATTGCGGATTATTCAGCTGATAAAGATGTCTTTTTAAGTAGTGAGCTCTATTCCGTTACATTAAAATTTATTAAGTTTAATCCTTTCTACCATTTTTCTATAAGAAAATTGGATGAAGAAAATATAAACGATTTTAATCTTAATTTTGAAGATAGTTATACTAATTCATCCATAAAAATAAAACCTAGAACATTAACAATAACTTCTAAGAATAAAGAAGATATTGAAAAGTCTTTGGATAAATACGTTATTCTGTCAACTATTGAATGATAGCTACATTAAAGATGACACTTGTTTATAAACATCAAATGATAGTTGCAGATATGGCAATGGTGTTTCAGGAGTAGCTGCAATATAATTGTAAGAAACAATCGCGCCCTTTTTAGAAAAACCGATAGTTCTTTCAACCCCAGCTATATCGAATTGAGAGATAATGTAGGTAGCATCCTCATTATTTAAAGCATTATTAGCTTCATCATTTTGATCGACTTCGTCCCCAAAAAATGCTTTACTATCAACTATGTCATCCTGTACTTTAAACCAAACGCCTTTAGTTATTGATTCATTAGATCTAATTGCGTTGAAATTAAAGTTCACTAGCGAAAGTTCAATTTTATCAGGATATGATGTTTGTAAGTCCTTTAAGAATGCCCTTATCGTACTCGTCGCACCAGGTACAAACAATATATGTTCACTTTCAGACAAATATAGTCTAAAATTTTCTGATTTTTTATATGAATCTACAACTGAACCGTCATTTAAAATAATTTGTTCCTCAAAGGTTCTATAAAAATTACAATCAAAAATTTTAAAAGCAGTACCTGAAATTATTCGAGAATCACCAGGATTCGAAATATTACCAACGTCTGTACCTTTATGTTGAATTGTTAAAGAACCATCATCCTCTCGGATATTAAATTTTGTGTATTTTCTTAATGACATTGATTTCATAAATAATCACTTTCTTTCTGCATCCATATTGGGATGCTTTTTTAATTCCCACATACAGAGTCGGACTGTATCTAGTCACCGGAGTGGAAAGAGGATATCATCTAAGCTGAGGGCTACCAAGTATGATTAAAAATAAGCCAATGCAGATAAAGATAATTCCCCAAAACATCTGCGTAAACATACTACGATCACCAAAAAAGAAACGTAAGATATTTAAAGTTCGACCAAGAGTTATTATTAATGCTCCAATAAAAAATATAATTATTCCAATGATAGCCATAATACTCGTTTCCATAAACTATTCGCTCCTTTGTAAATAAAGTATTAATGTAACGCGGTATAGAATGTAAAAAATCCTAAGAAAATACCAGGGATGTTAGCTGCAATGATCGGCCAATCACGTTCTAACATCTTACTTGGCGGTTAGGGGATGTGGCTTTTTTATTTTATTGCTGATTGTCTAATTCATTTTGCCTTTGGATTTCTCCGGAACTTTTCATTCCACGCGGAGTCGAATCTAGAGCTTCTTTTTCGGACATGCCGTCATGTTGCATCTTATAGGCTGCTGGTGACATGCCATATTCATTTACAAAATCAGTCAACGATTGATTAGGATTGGATGAAGCAGCAACTTGATTTTGCTTTTGACTATTGGCAGCTACAGAACTTTGGGCAGTACTAGGTTGGCTTTTCCGTGAAGCACTTGCTTGAGCTACTTGCGATGACGCACTTGATGCATTCGATGAACTAGATGAAGTAGATGCACCTAGTCCTTTAACTGAGATAACTTTCTTACCAATAGTCTTAAATTCTGGGTTTTGGAATGTAACAGTAACATCATTGTCATTAGCCAGAGTAAACATAATAGCTGCGTGCGTAGTTTTGCCTGCTAATAATTTGTCTTGTAGACCGTCATTATATTTTTGCAGTGGATCATTGCCGTTCTCGTCGTATGCATTCATCCCTACACTTAAATTCTTATCAGCGGTGCCTGTTTTTTGGTAGGCGTGGACAACCATGTAGATATTAGATGGGTCTTGTTCTTTTTTAGAGTTGTTAGTTATATCGCAATACATGACCAATACTTTTTTGCCTACGGTAGCAGAATCACGGATTTCAGTTTTAGTAAATTTATAAGTTTCAATTCCCGCATCAAAAATATTATTTTTGTACGTCCACTTACGCTTAGACGGATCAGTCTTTTTTGATGTGGCTTTTTCCACTTTTGATGAGCTACTAGAATGATTAGTAGCCACATTCGAGTTCTTGTTCTCACAGGCGGCTAATATAATCGATGATATAAGTACTACTCCCAATGTTAGTGATTTCTTCATTCTGATTTCCTCCAATTATTAATTTTGACCAGTAAATAACAACTCACCAAGCCCGTCATCAGCCTTTTTATCATATTTGTATACTTTAGTAGTAGCTCCGTCTGCTGAATCAACGCGAACTAGTAATCCATAATCCGTCTTCCAACTATACATGGTTTCACCGGTAGCTAGGGGTATCTTTTTATAGGTACTTGGCATACTCTCTAAATGTTTTGTACTCCTTTTTCCAAATGCTTGAGCAGCCCCTTTTAATTGCTCTTGTTTTTCTTTTTTCTCAGCATTTTTCTTGTCAACTTGTTTTTGCAGTGATTTGTAATTACCACCAATAACTTTATTGTCAACTAGATAAATGTCCTTTTTGCCGTAGGTTAAGTTACGGGAAGTTTGAAAATCAGGCTTACCAAGCTCTTTGATCACTTCTTTCTTAGTCATTCCAAGTTTAATGTTAGAAAAGCGTGATTGTTTTGACGTAGAAACTTTTTCCGTTTCTACAGATTTGTTAGGTTTTGCGGTACTATCTTTACCGAAATATCCAACCACAAAAAATGAGATTATAGCAATTACAATAGACACGTTTCTATACTTTTTATTTGGAGACTTTTTCCAAAAGTACCAAGTAGCAATTAATGCTATTAATAAAATAACTGTAAACGATGTTACCATAGCGAACACTCCTCCAAAATGTGTACAGCTTTTTTTAGCCATCAGATTATTGGGCAATTATTTTAATCATATATGATGTTTTTAACTAGAGGTTCGAACCACGTCGGTAAATGAAACTCATTCATAAAGTTAAGCCAATTTCGCTGCTCCTTTGGGACTTCGGCATAAATTAAACGTGAAATTATGTGAATGGCACGTTCGTTGGTTTCACGTTCTTCCTTATTTCTTATGTAAGGAGAAAAAGTGTAAAGAAATGTTGGCGGTGAAAATTGGATGTGGCTAATTTCGTGGGCAAGCCGAAAAGACACACTAATATCGCTCTCAAAATTTTTATTTACATTAATAATTCTTTGCTTGCAAAATGCGACGTCTGGGTCGCTGGAATTTCCTTCAATTTCTGTAATCTTAATCCCCGCCTTGTCTGCAATATAGATAAGACGTGCTAATAAATCATCATGTAAATCATTGCGCATAGACTATTCACCACTGTTTTTATTGGCTCTAAGCATTGCTAATAGAGCTTTTTTGTATTCTTCCGATAACGGCTTACCGTCGAACATAGCTATACCTTCCTCAGATAGAGCCTTGTCTAAGTCAACAGGCTCATTGGTGGTAGAGGATTTCTCTTCTTTACCTAATAAATAGTCTACAGATACACCTAGAACATTTGCTACAGCTTCAACTTTATCAATAGAAGGTGATTTTGTTTTCCAAGAATATATAACATTTGGCTTAAATCCCGCTTTTTCGTTTAGCTGAGCAAGACTTAATCCTCTTTTCTTTGAAATTTCTTTTACTCTGTCAAACATTGTCATAATAACGTTTCTCCTATGTTTGATGAGAAAAAAGTAAACTTTAGTTATAAAAACACTTGCATTATTTAAACTATAGTTATATTATTAACTCATCAAGTAATTAGGCAATAAAAAACATACCCATCAATGGCAACAACTTTGGCGAGGAATTGCGGTGGTAGTGGGCTTTAATTGCTTATTTAATATGGCTTTATATTAAACTATAGTTTAAAAAAAGTCAACAAAACTTGATAAATTAGTTTAAAAATTAGGGGGGTGATTTTGTTGCCAGAAACAAAAGGCGGGCGTGATGCCATTATTGAATTTTTAAAGTCAGAAGGAATTAGCTCCCGTAGTCTCGCAAAAACTTTTAACGTATCACATTCATATATGCAGAAAGTACTGAGCGGAGAAAACCACGGGCCAAGCGCTAATAAATTAATTTTAAAAATAATTGACGCTTTTAAAATCTAGGAGAAAAAATAAAAGAATTTTACCAAAAACTGGCATTTTCTCAGATTTTTATACATGTATATAGGTGTGGGACAAGAAAGAAGGAAATAAGAATGAACGAATTAGTAATCATGAAAGACCAACAAGCAGTAACAACCAGCTTACAAGTAGCAGAAGTGTTTGGAAAGCGACATGATCATATTTTGCGGGATATTTCTCAGATGAAACAAGATGTCCCCAATTTTGGGGAGATGTTTTCGGAAGGCACTGAACCAGATTCTTATGGGCGCGATCGAAAAGTGGTCTATATGAACCGAGATGGATTCACGTTGTTGGCAATGGGATTCACTGGTAAAAAGGCCTTAGGATTCAAACTTAAATACATTGAAGCTTTCAACCAGATGGAAAAAACCATTAAGGCAGAACGTATTCAATTACCCAAAACGCCAATGGAAGCATTGAAATTGATGTTTGATGCAACAGAAGAAACCAATAACAAGGTAAACCGAATCGGTAGTGACGTTAAGTATTTGAAGGATAATCAGCGCTTGGATGTGGGCGAATATGGATACATCTCACGCCGTGTTTCGGAAAAAGTTAATGAATATATCAAAATTCACGGACTGGCATTAACAGCTGCACAGCGTAGCAAGTTGTTTAAGGACATCAACAGAGGACTTAATGAAGTAACTGGAATTAAGACGCGGTCGCAATTACGTCAGAAAGACTTTGAGAAAGCCAATGAATTCATCAATAACTGGCAACCATCTACCGCAACAGTCCAGATCATTAAAGAGATGAGTAAGGTTCCAGCGGGGCAAACAACCTTAGGAGAGTAAGGAGGTAGCAGAGGTGGCTCAAATTGTTGAAGCGAACATTAAGTTCGAGATACCAGCTGACAAAGTTTTAGTTGACCGTATCGAATGGGAAATCACCAAGAAGAAAGCGGAGGCTCACGAAATTTGGAAAATGGACGACTTGAAAAGCTACATGCTCAATAAGAGCACTCAATGGATTACCGCTAACGTCTTAGCTAATCCACATTTATACAGACAATTGCAAGAGCTTCGTGATAAGGGGGCACTTGGTGGCGGTGGCAAAGGTGGTACATGGTGGATGTTTGCCGATGAAATCAAGGAATTTATTGATGATAACAAAGAAGTGATTATGAGGGGGAATTAGCAATGAGAATTCTGATAGCAATGTTGGTAATAGCAGGGATGGCCTACGCATTTGGTCGTTTTGGATTTAATTCATTTTTCGAGTAAGGAGGTGTGAAGACAATGAAATATCTAAGTAAAGAAGAGGTTCTTGCAAATCTCCAAAAAGAAAACCCCTACAAAGTAGAGGTTTTAAAAGTTATTCACATAACCACCAGAAAAGGAGATGGATCAACAGAAAATCCAGTTAGGTTTGTTGAACATTATTACTCAAGTGAAGATGGTCAATTACTTTTTGAAACAGAATGACCACGTCCAACTGGCGGGTTAGCAATTTTTAATTGTAGCAGAATATTTTGAATTAAAATATCTAGATAAATTTTAACTTCATCCAGTGTTCTGCGCGCGTCAAAGTCTTCTGGTCTGTCCCAATGAGTGAAGTCATTTCCAAAATAACGAACTACATCAGATGCATTAAAAGCTGCTATGTTTCCATTAAAAAAATGTGATATTGCATCGTTTAATTTGTATTTCGAAATTTGCTCTTTACTTTCTCCAGAATATTTCAATGCCCAATCTTTTATTAATATTTCAGCACAAGCGCGATAACCTGAGCCGGCCAAATCTAGATAACCATTTTGTTCTGCATTATATGCAGCATTGTAAGATTCAACGAAGCGAGGTGAGCACTTGGTTATAGCAGAATCGAATTCTCTTTTTAGACTATTTGGTGATACTGATAAAAGATTCCAGTGATGATTTTCGCCTTTTTGAATCACAATAAATGACCAACGTGAACAATAAGAACATTGTAGTGATATGAAAGCGACATCACCATCTTTAAACGCTCTGTGTCCCTCAATATAAAAAATAGGGTTATTTGAAACCGAGCACCTAGGACATAATGATGGAATTTCAATTTCCGCAGAGGGCATCCATTGTAGTGTTGATCGATAATTAAATACTTTAGTTTCCAAAAAATTTCACCTCCTTTCTATATCGATTATACAAGAAAGAAGGAACCTATAAATTATGAATCAAAATAAAAAGCCTGCTACAGCAATAGCAGGCCAAAAATAATAAAACACCTTAGGGAGAGTGTACCACATGAACAATAAACAGTTAAGCGCAAGCTTAGAAAGAGCTTGGGAAACAGAACGTGAAAACAAAGAAACCGAAGCTTTATTTGAAGGGAGCAAACATGATGAAGATTGATGAGTTAGAAGCTAAACGAAGCAAATTAGATCGTAAATTGCGCAAGTTAAAGCACGATAAAGAAGGTATCAATATTCAAATTGACGAGCTTCGTGATCGGATTAGTGAGGTCGAACAAGAGGAGCTCAACTTATTTCAAGGACGTGAATTACAGACCGCTACTTGGCGCTATGTTCGAACCGAAAGCAATCCTAGCAAACCAACGTGGTGGCAAGTTACGAAGGCAAACAATGCGAAGCCTAAAGAAATTGTGCAGTCACTTTCTGGAATTGATGAGGCGTTAGTAAAACAAGAGCCTAACTTATCAGCAATTAAACGCATGGTTGCCGAAGGTCGATTTGTTCCATCAAAAAACGGGCAACTAGTCGACACGGAAACTGGAGCACTAATCCCTTATGTAGCACGACAAAAACCAGACAAGTTATCAGTTAAGGCGGTGGACTAGATGGCAACAACTAAAACAAAAGAAGAGGTTAAACCTAAAACATTGTACCAAAAACTACAGACAATCCATGCTAGTGCAAAGTATGTGCAGAAATCGCAACGATCAACGCAGTACAGCTATGCCGGTTCATCGGACGTCTTGGGACAGATCCACGAATTAATGGACCAAGAAGGCGTGCTACTGATTCCTCGAATCACGAGCAAAAATGTAATGACTAGCTCAAATAAGAAAGGTGCAGTGGTGTACTTTACCGAGCTGATTATGACGATGACGTGGATTAACAGTGATAACCCCGAAGAAACAATCGAATGCCCATGGTATGCGCAAGGTGTTGACACAGCAGGTGAAAAGGGCGTTGGTAAGGCACTAACTTACGGTGAAAAGTACTTTCTACTTAAGTTTTTCAATATCGCAACCGACGACATGGATCCCGATTCGTTTCAAAAAAATGTTGAAAGCAAAAAACAACCTGACCCGATTTCTAACGAACAAAACGAAACATTAACGGCACTATTTAAGGCAATGGCAACCGCCACTGGTAAGCCAGAGGCCGTAGTTAAATCGGCGTATCTAAATAAGGCACATGTTGCCCATATCAACGACTTAAATTACGAGACAGCTAACCAGATGATCGTACTTGTAACCAAGCAACTGGACCACGTCAGCAAAACACAGGAGGGGCACCATGATTAATCGAACAATACTAATAGGACGTTTAACTAAAGATGTTGAGCTTCGCCACACAGCTAAAGGCGATGCGGTAGCTAGTTTTACCGTGGCAGTTAACCGACAGTTTACCAACTCACAGGGTGAACGTGAAGCAGATTTCATCAACTGTGTAATGTGGCGGAAAGCAGCGGAAAACTTTGCTAAGTATACACACAAGGGTTCATTGGTAGGTATTGAAGGGCGGATTCAAACCCGTTCGTACGAAAACCAACAAGGACAACGAGTTTATGTAACTGAAATTGTGGCGGATAACTTCTCACTGCTAGATTCGAAACCAAAAGGCAACCAGCAAAATAACGCACGGCCAGCATCAACGCCGGGAGATCCATTCGCTAATGGCGGACAGTCAATTGATATTGGTGACGACGATTTACCGTTCTAGGGATGATTAGATGCAGAGAGCGAGAGCGGAACAACGAGGCAAAGACTTGGTTATTCATCTAGAACAACCGCTAAATCAAGATCATATCCAGACCGTTAGTGGGTCACAGAGTGAGTTTTATATTGATTTCGAGGTTGCAGACCCGCGGAAAGCACGAGTACAACAGCGACGATTATTTTTCGCCCTGCTGCATGACATTGAAACGTACTTCGTAGTACCCGCGGAATTTCTGAAATCAATGTTCTATACACAATACGAATATTACACCGCGGGTAAAAAAATCAGCTTATCAGACCACACAGAATCAACGGTCAGCGATGCTAACCAGTTGCTAGACCTGGTCATCGATTTCATGTTCGAATGGCGAGTACCGTTTAAAAAAGGCTACGAATTGCTACCACGAGAGGAGCAGTACTTCATTTATCAATGCTGTAGACATCGGGTCTGTCTTATTTGCGGAAAGTATGCAGATATCCATCATGTGGACGTGGTCGGGCGAACGAACCGAAATAAGATTGACCATTCAAAACGGCATGTACTACCGCTTTGCAGAGTGCATCATGGCGAAATTGAAAGTATTACATCAGCTAAGTTTGCCGCTAAGTATCACGTGCCAGTAAACGGTATCAAATTGAGTGTCGAAGATTTAAAACGATTAAAAATCAGGGGAATTACGATGAAGCTTAGTGAAAAACCACTAAATACAGAAATAGATCAACATATGCAAAATATTTACAAATTAAAGGGGCAGAACCTTTTAATACTGGAGCAATCCTTAAAACTTGCAAATGAAATAGTTGAAGAAATGCAGAAAAAAGGAGCTTCTTATCTTGAAATACAAGAAGCCCTGATATTAGTTGACAATTGGCTTTATTCAAAAGCAATCAATCAGAAGTTATAAGGAATTGGGAATTAAAGGAAACTATGGGGGTGATTGATTGGCACAACGAAGGATGTTCAGTAAGAAAATAACCGACACAGACACGTTCTTAGACATGCCGCTATCATCACAGGCATTGTACTTTCACCTTAATATGCACGCCGATGATGATGGTTTCGTTTCGAACGCCAAAACAATTAAAAGAATGATTGGTTCAAGCGATGATGATTTGAAATTGTTGTTAGCTAAGCAATTTATATTTGCATTTGAATCCGGGGTCGTAGTTATCAAGGATTGGAAAATCCACAACTATATCCGCAAGGATACCTACAACACCACGATTTACGGCGATGAAAAGGAACAATTAGAGCAGGATGAAAATGGTGCGTATACGTTACGTCCACGGGCCGTCGACGACCCGTCACCACAGGTTAGGTTAGGTAAGGATAGGTTAGGTAAGGATATAAATAATAGTTCATCTGACGATGAACAACCATCCCTTGAACAAGAATTTGAAGCAGTCTGGAAAGACTACCCGAATAAAACAGGTAAGAAACAAGCTTTCAGTCATTACAAGGCTTGGAGACGAAAGAGCGCCAATAATACTAACGAGTATCTATTGGAACGGTTGGCACTCTATAAACAAGACCTAGCTATTAATACGTGGAAACGACCGATGAATGGATCTACTTGGTTTAATGGACGTTTTGATGATGAATATCAAACGCGACAACAATCTAATGCACAGAGAGGGTCTTCGTATGGCGGGGTTGAATTTTGAACTTTTAAAGCATGTTAAAAAGACAAACGAATACTGCCAAATTCATCCCGACCAAAAGTTATTAATGTTGGCTAACCATGAGCCTTTCTGTCCTAGATGCGTTGAGGAGAAGCGTAGGCATAAAAATAACGAGTTAGTCACGATAGGTGCATTGCGGAACTACAAGCGTGGCTTCCATGATGTGCTACGAAAAGATTCGATCATTGATGATGAGGACTTGTGGCAGGCGAGCTTTGACAATTACGAGGTTGAAGCTGGTAGTGAAGCGGAGAGTAACTTAAAAAAAGCTAAGCGAATTGCATACAGGTATATGGATCGCAATTACCAAGCTAACACCATCATTACTGGTAAGCCGGGGGTTGGTAAGTCGCATTTAGCAATCTCCATGCTTAAGGGTGTCAATGAGAACATCAAGCCTAACGCTTCCTGTTTGTTCATTTCGATAAACGAGATGATGCGAAAGATTAAGGATTCGTTCGAGCATCGGGATAGCTACTACACCGAATCTCGCATGGTGGACTTGCTTGGTAAGGTTAGCTTGCTTGTATTGGACGATTTGGGCAGTGAGGCGTCGTTTAAGCGGGAATCAAGAGAAGCAAGTGAATATGTACAGCAGGTACTGTTTGGCGTCTTAAACAAGCGGAGCCGGACGATTATCACTACTAATTTGAGCAGTAAGGAACTATCGGAAATATATAACCCGAAATTATTAAGTCGGATGTACAAGGGTGTCGTTAAGAACGACGCAATTATCAAATTTGAAAAAACAGAAGATAAAAGGATGGCGATTTTCTAATGTGTAAATTATGTGGCGGTACGCAGATTGTGTACCAAACGAATGGAGCAATTATGCAGGTGATGCCCTGCCCGAATTGCAATGTAGAATACCGAAAGGAAAAGGAGCGTGAAGCTAATGTGGCGTTTGGTCGGGATTAATAGCAAGGAAGTATACGGCGAAAGCGAACATAAGTCGGACCTGCATAAGTGGATGCTTAAGAACTACACAAAATATGAGGGTGACCGTAAGGATAGCGTTTACATGGACATGCCGGAGCCCATGCGCTATGTAAAAGCAGGCACAGCTGTTAAACAATCCGATATTGAGCAAGAGTTATTGGATCGTGGCGACTACGAAGGTTTTCGCAAAGCTCGCGGATTGAGCATCTCCAAAGTTAAAAAGCGTAAGTATATTGGTGA
>NZ_CP127013.1:0-55549 GCF_030252485.1 Pediococcus sp. AC40 | reverse complement strand
CTACTTAATCCCCTCTCCTCAGACTCATCATTAGCTTACCTAAAAACGACCAAGCCCGATGAAACCTGCTATTTAAATCTTGGTAATTAAAAAGAGTTAATCAGGTAATGCTGATCAACTCATAAAAGTGAGTAAGCTAGCATAAAAACCAATATTGCCGTCAACTCACAAAACTTTTTAATTACTTACAATATTTAAACATTGAGTTTGAAAGGAAATTATCCTATAATACTTATATTGAAGTTTAAGAATATAAACCGTTTTGGTTTTGTGAGTCGTTGTGAATGCCAGTTCACGACGGCTTTTTTATTTATTTGTTATGTTAAGTAAAACATAACCCGATATAAATGTAAATAAACATTTTCGATTGTATACATATGAAATTGTTAGTTTACAAAGTTTACAATGTAAACTTTGTAAACTTTGTAAACTTTGTAAACTAGGTATACAATTGCGAACTTTTAAAAATACCTATTATATCAACATCCTATAGTCATTTTTGATAAAAATGGCATATGTAAACTGTGTAAACTTAGTATACATTGTTTACACAAAATTTAAGGTGGTCGATTTTGTATACATTTGCAATGTTTATAGTATGTGTACTATAATGAACTTATAAAATAAATATGAGGTGTTTTTATGGTAAGAGAAGATAAAGAAAAAACGGATTGTACTGTAAATGTGGTAGGAAATTTCAAAGGTGGAGTAGGAAAAACAAAAACATTAACTATGCTTGCTTATACGTCAGCCGTTTATAAGCATCGTAAGACATTAGTCATTGATCTTGATCCCCAAGCAAATGCTTCCAGTATTTTAGCAAAAACAGGAGGCATTAAAATTATTGATAAGAATATTTATAAAGGTTTTGTCAATGGAGAACTAGCGTCTCAAATTACCCCGATTATGGAAAATTTGGACTTATTATCAAGTGTAACTCAATTTAAAAATCTACCTAAATTGCTAATGTCAAAATTTCCAAATGATGATACAGCACAAATCAATTACCTTAACGAATTACTTAAGCCTCTAAAAGAGAAATACGATACTATCTATATTGACGTTCCACCTACAATTTCAGATTTTTCTGATAATGCTATGATGGCAGCTGATTATTGTATTATTGTATTGCAAACTCAAGAATTATCTTTAGATGGCGCTCAAACGTATATAGATTACATGCAATACCTAATCAATACTTATGATAAGCAGCTTCAAGTATTAGGAATAGTTCCATGTATGCTTCGACCTGGTGGCCGTGTTGATGACAAAGTGCTAAGTGATGCTAGAAATGCTTATGGCAATAACGTTTTGGATACTATAGTTAAATACCAGGAACGCTTAAAAGTCTATGATGTTGAAGGAATCCACCTTAAAAAGAATATCAATAACACTCCTGATCAATGGGATCTTAAAGCACATACTGTCTTTAAGAATGTTTTGAATGAATTAGATCAACATCAACTTGAACTTGAAACAAATTTATAAGGTGGGGGAATTAACATGGCTATTGATCCAATTTTAACTTCCAATAAAAAAAACACTTTAGATGATAAAAAAGTAAAGTTTTCAAACGGTAACGACTTTTCAAATCCTGACTTTAATATCTCTGACACAGATAATACTGCAAATAAAGAATCTAACAAAGATAAGACACATAAAAAGAAGCGTACACAAACTCAACGTCTTTCTGAAACAACGGTTCTTAAATGTAGGACATTACAACCATTTATGACAGAATTAGAGCGAGCAGATAAAGCGTCTATTGATGATATTATTTCAACACTTGCAGACTACTATATTAATCAAGGTTTACCCGACCGACAAAAAGACGTTTTTGAAGGAATGTACGATATAAACATAAAAAGATTAAAATAATTTCTATAAACTTTGCAACTGCAAACCATGTAAACTTGGTTTACTAAGTTTACATGGTTTGCTAAGTACTCATTTCTGTACAGATACAGTAATTTTTCTTACCAATAAAAATAAAATTCTATAAATCAATTTCATTTGTTTACTATGTATACTTCGTATACATAGTAAACAAGGTATACATATGCAAAGTATGTACAAGGGTTTAAAAAAGCAGGCTATATTACATCGCCTGCTTTTTTATTTTTTCACTCACTTGCAATGTCTAACAACGTATCAACTGTATTTTCACTTTGTTGTCGTTGTTTCACTTCTTTATTAATAGCTACCAACGCTTTATATTCCTCTTCATTAAAAGGCTCTTCGTAATCACCTTGTTCTTCTTTTTGATTAGGAAAAACTAAATCTAGCATTTGGTCTACTTCATTCTTATCATTGAATTTATCATCAACATAATTATATGATACTTGAGCGAGGTCAAGCTTTTCATGAGGGGTATCGACTTTAATATCATTAATTGTAGAGAGCGTAAAATATCTTGTGTAAATGCATAAAAGATTTCTGAATTGTATAGAAATAGGGAATGCCTTCCCTTATGATATTTAGTAATCACAGAAAACATCACAGGAGGCATTCCCCATGAATGAACTTACCACAGAAATTATCGCTGCACTAGCCCAAAAGCAAGATTTGGACGAAGCTTTTCGTCACCACCTCGAAATTGCGATTAACCAGCTGCTTCAAGCCGAATTGGCAGAGTTCTTGGGTTACGAACGCTACTCATACGCTGGGATTAACACTGGTAATAACCGCTCAACAAGATTGTGGCAGCGGAAGACGCCTTAGTACCGGGAGAATTACGTCAAGGGAAAGGAGGAGTTGATTTAGGTAGTGAAGACTTTTTTGAACCACCTTTAATTAAGTCAGATTGTAAAATTTAAGTTGAACATTTAAGTGGACAGAAAAAACCATCAATGCCTTTAATGGTGTTACCACACAATCCATTAGAAAGAAGGACCTTGATGAGCACCACTATTTTATCATTCCAGAACCGTGTTGTTATTGAAACGCTTCATAATGAAGGACGTTCCTTGCGATACATCGCTAACTACTTAGGCTTTAGTAAGACCACCATCTTTAACGAACTTCACCGGCTAAATAGTGAGTACCAGGCTGGGTTAGCGCAAACTGACTTTGAACGAAAGGTTAGTCAACGGGGGCGGAGTCTTCGCTCACTAAAAACCTTAAACACTTGATCGAGGAAAAAATTCAAGTCCAGAAGTGGTCCCCTGAACAAGTTGCCCATGTGGTGGGGATTGCCTACAAGACGGTCTATAACTGGATTGATCAAGGATGACTTGATATACAGTTGCCCGATTTGCCTGATCATGGAATTCGTCGTCACCGTGCTAAAGAAAAGCGTGGTACGTTCAATCACGGCCGCTCCATTGAGGAGCGGCCTCATAAAGTCGAAACTCGCCAGGAATTCGGCCACTTTGAAGCTGATACCGTACTTTCTGGTAAACGTAAAGGTCAAGCTGTGGCTACTTTTGTGGAACGTAAGAATCGCCTGACAATTGTTAAACGGCTCCATGGTCGCGACAGTCAGTCCATGACTCAAGCCGTACTTGAACTAGCTAGTCAACTTCAAGACAAGCTCAAGACGCTTACCGTAGATCATGGTAAAGAGTTCGCTAACTATCAGACAATTGAACGGCGAACTTGTACACAGGTTTATTTTGCCCATGCCTATTCACCGCATGAAAGAGGCAGTAATGAGAACCGTAACCGAGTTTTGCGGCGCTTTATTCCCAAAGGCCAAGCCATTGAAGAACTAAGTGATCACCAATTGGTTCAAATTAATTGGTATTTGAATTCCCGGCCACTTAAATGTCTTAATTGGCATACACCAATCGAGATCTTCTTGCTTAATTTACGTCATTAAATTCGTTCAAGTTATTTCTTGCAATCTGCCATATATAAAACTCATTTGAGTTCTTCTTGATTGTCTTCCAATCATAGGATTTTTTTAAGGTTGTGTGACGTATGCCATTAGAGCTTGCTTTTAATCTTTGTTAACAACCCAAAATGTTTTTGATGTAGTTTAATCAAAAAGGATATTAATAGATGATTAGCTATCCAAGCGACACTACCCGACAAAAATTTGAACTAATTTAAACTGATTTAGAAGCCGTGCGCCGATGCACACGACCGCGCCAAGTTGATTTCTACGAGATTATCTAATGCCGTTCTTTATATTCTGCGTACTGGCTCTTAATGGCGTCAGTTACCCCATGATTTTCCTAAATGGCAAACGAAACGGTTTACAGTTATTTCCACCGTTGGTCAGAACCGATTGATGCGGTTGGCCATAGTCAGTTAGATTTAATTTTAAAAAAATTGTCGATCAAGGTCGATTACACATAGGCTGCTTGGCAACCGGAACACTATGATGATTGCCAGCTCCGGCGTAAAACGAAAGAAGACAGCTGTCGTTGTCGTCACCAAAACTCTCTTACGAGTAGCTTAGCTCTTCAACGATCAGCACAAGTTAACCTACGAAACGATTCAGAGTGGTCAGCCCGGCACGCAAGGCGACCAGCCTTCATTTTACTGATTTCAAAGAAAGTAGTATGACAGAAATTGTCATACCACTTCTTTTACTTTTCAGTTGTTGGTGCCGGCACACCTTCCTTGTCCGACTGGTGATCAAACTTGTTAGTCAGCAAGAACGTTGGGATAATCATGACGGCAGTGCAGACCACCGCCCAGATAAACCCCCTGTTGATAGGCGTGCGCCACAGCTGTCAAATAATTAGTCATCAGTTCATGCGTGTGGCTAGTGAGGTACGCCGACACAACCGTCGCCATCAATGCTGAACCAAACGTACCACCTACATTTTGTGTAATCCGCCCCGCAATTGAAATTTGGCCGGAATACTTGGGATCTTGGCCGACAAACGAATCGGTCATGAGCGGACTGATAATGGCTCCGGCCCCGATTCCCCGAACAAATAAAATACCCATCAGTAACCAAAAGTTAGCGTGCTGATCAAAGGACATGAACGGCACGGTTCTAATTAGGGTCACTAACAAGCCGACAATCAGAACCCAACGCGCCCCGATTCGATCAATGAAGCGGCCAATGATTGGCCGGGCAATCAGCATCCTGATCCCTTGTGGAATAAGGGATAATCCCGCTTCAGCAACATTTTGACCACGTAGATTTTGGAAAAACAGTGGCAGTAATAGCATTGGCCCGTTATTCACAATCCCCGCCCAAACTAGTCCAATCATTGAACCGGTAAAGTTGCACCGTTTGAACAGAAATAACGGCACCACTGCCTGACTCTTACGGAAAATGGCGTAAATCGCATAAATCACCAGCAAGGCGATTCCCATACCCACATAGCTTAACGTCGTACTATTGTTAAAACTGGCCTTTGAGCTAGCCTTAGAACATGTTTGGGTTCTTAGACATGTCGCTATTTTTCAGGTATTCTAGTTAAAAAATGGAGAGTTATCACCCAATGCAACCATTTACCCATCACTACAGTAGCGACATTTCCCGTGAACAATTTGAGCTGATACGCCCAGGCCTTGAAGGTGCGCGAAAGTGCACCAAGCCACGTAAAATAGACCTTTATGATGTTTTCTGCGCCATACTTTATACCCTGAAAAATGGTTGTACTTGGCGTGACTTACCAGCTGATTTTCCTAAATGGCAAACCGTTTACTATTACTTGTTGGCCTGGAAAGAACCTACCAGCCCTGATGAACTAACCACGTTCGATCGAGTTTTAAAAAAACTGTCGCACGACATCGACTGAACCAAAACCGTTCAGCTAAAACGTCATTTTTAATCATTGACGCTCAAAGTGTTCGCAATATTGACCCAGCTGAACACAAGGGTTACGACGGAGGCAAAAAGCTCGCCGGTATCAAGCGTCATATCGGTGTTGACATTAACGGACTGCCGATGGCAGTCCACATCACAACCGCAAACGTTTCTGAACGTGATGGCGGATAGTGGCTATACGGGTAACGATTTCGCCGAACCGGTAAAAGCTATCATTGGTGGTGCCGATGTCATCATCGCTAAACAAAGCGATCTAAAGCAAGGTATCATCACACCGCAACGATGGATTGTGGAACGTAGTTTCAGTTGGCTTGGCAACTATCGGCGTCTTTGGCGAAATTGCGAACGGCAGTTACAGACAAGCGCCACGATGCTGGTTTTGGCATTCATTCGATTGCTTTTAAAAAGACCCTAAACATGTTCTTAACCATGGGTGCCGTGGACAGTAGCCTTTCCGGGGTTGCCGGTTCCATGAACTCACTGGCCCGCACGATCGGGTTGACCATTGGTATCAGCTTCGGCGCTACCTTGCTATCTGCCCAGTTGCCCGACGTGAAGCGCATCTCGCCACAATCCGGGGAACCATTTTTACATGCATTAGCCACAGTCTTTTGGTTAGCCACCTTAGTCTCCGTCGTTGGTCTGGTGATTGTGGTGTTCCGGAGCATCCGCAGCCACAAAAATGGTAAGGTACTCACTAATAATAAGTAATTGCTTTGAAAATAATTAGCAAGAACTGAGCAAATGCCTTGGTTCTTGCTCTTTTTGTGAGCACATGACTAGCAAGCTGTTTGACAGAAGCAAAAATTATTCAAACAAAACAAACAATTTCATGAAAACTGGAAGAAATTATGCAAAAAGTGTGTATTATTTAATATTTGGGTTGTTGCAACTTCCAATATTGCAGCGAGTTTTCAACGTCACGCCTTGCTAGTTAGACAAACTTTGCTATTTCTGGATTTAATGCGCTATCTAAAACATTCGTATAAGCCTTGTACGATTTGTTATTTGATACCATGCTTAACCTTTTTACGAAACATTTTCTAACATCGCGGTTTTTTTATCCAAAAATGAGAGATTACTTATTTACATTAATGAGATTTTAATGTAAAGTAAGTTCAATCATTTTAGGAGGGATCAAGATGAAATTTAGAAAAACAATGGTTGCGGGCACAATAATTGCGCTCGCCGGGATGTTAGCAGCCTGTGGTTTTAATTCAGCAAGCAGTAAAGGTACCTCCATCACCCGCATGGTAGGCGATATTATCTCCACGATGGATCCGTCAACGAATACCGATGCAATTAGCGGTCAAGCGTTGATTGACACGATGGACGGCTTGTATCGGTATTCTGGCAAAGATTTACATCCGGCAATTGCCAAGAGTCAGCCAACCGTGACTAACGGTGGGAAGACGTATACTTTCAAATTACGAAATGCCAAATGGAGTAATGGTGACCCGGTTACGGCACAGGATTTCGTATTTGGTTGGCGGCGTACAGTTGAACCTAAGACAAAGTCCCAATATGCGTATCTCTTTTCCGGCGTGAAGAATGCCGATGATATTATGGCTGGCAAGAAAGCTGCCAGTACTTTAGGCGTTACCGCGGTTAACAAGACAACCTTGAAGGTGACCTTGGATCATGCGATTCCATACTTCAAGACCATGTTGGTTAACCCAGCATTCTTCCCGCAAAATGAGAAGTTCGTTGAAAAAGCCGGCAAAAAGTTCGGTACAACCTCCAAGTACATCTTGTCAAACGGTCCTTATGAGTTGAAGAACTGGAACGGCGATAGCAATACTTGGAAAGAAACCAAAAACGAGACTTATTGGAATGCCAAGAATGTGCATATTGATACCTTGAACAGTCAAGTGGTTAAGGATCCGCAAACTGCGATGAACCTTTATCAATCCAAGAAGTTGGATATTGCACAGCTAACTGGCGAGCAGGCCGCACAAGCCAAGTCCAACGCTGACTTCAAAGGCCGTAAGCAAACTTCCACATTCTACCTGGAATTAAACGAACAAAAAGATCCTATCTTTAAGAACACCAAAGTTCGGCAGGCAATTTCCATGGCAATTAATCGGAAAGAATACATCAAGAAAGTCTTGAATGATTCTTCTATTGCGGCTAAGAACGTTACGCCTGAAGGACTGTTTACCAAGGACGGTAAAGATTTTTCGGAGACAGCAGCAAAAGCAGAATCATCAACGGTTACGTATGACCCTTCCAAGGCCAAAGAACTTTGGACAGAAGGATTAAAGGAAACCGGTCAGACCGCACCAAAGCTGGAACTGTTAACGGATGATACTACCAATGCCAAGCGTTCGGCTGAGTACTTTCAGAGTACCCTTCAGCAGAATTTACCAGGTTTGAAAGTGACAATTGCCACGGTACCATTTAAGACCCGTTTGTCTCGTTCTCAAAATGGTCAGTTCGATATGGTCATCTCAGCCTGGAGTGCTGATTTCCCAGATGCAATTTCCTTCCTCGATTTGTTCACCACTGACAATACGTATAACGATGGCAAGTGGTCAAATGCGCAATATGATGCCTTGATTAAACAGTCCAAGACGACGGACGCCTCTAACCCGACTGCTCGTTGGAATACTTTGTTAAAGGCGCAAGAACTTCTGACAAAGGAACAAGGTGTTGTTCCACTGTATCAAAGTGTTCAAACTACACTGCAACGTAAGACCATTACCGGTTTGAAGTACAATCCGACGAATTCCTATGACTTTGTCAATGCAAAGAGTAAGTAATTCGCTGAAATAAAAATAAAGGCTTAACACTTTAATCATTAGTTCTCATGAACGGCGTTGTCCCGCCACAAAACACGTGACAACGCCGTTTGAGTAAAAACCAAAAAAACAGGAGTGAAACATGGCTAAATATATTTTAAAACGGATCGGCTTCTTGCTTCTGACGCTGTTTCTTGTTGCCACCATTACTTTCTTCCTAATGAAGTTACTGCCCGGAACCCCGTTTAATAATCCTAAAATTCCGGCAGACCAACTGGCAATTTTAAAGAAACAGTATGGACTGGATAAGCCGGTTTGGATGCAATATCTCACGTATATGGCAGGGATCACGCATGGTGCCTTCGGGATGTCGTACCAGTATCCCGGTCAAACCGTGTCCGGGCTGATCGTTTCGCGAATGGGACCGTCACTGCAAATCGGCGCGCAAGCCATGGTTGTTGGCACACTCGCCGGCATCGTGCTCGGTGCGATTGCGGCGATTCGGAAGAATACCTGGGTAGATGCCACCGCGACAATTTTCGCGATTCTCGGTCGGTCCATTCCTAACTTCGTGTTCGCTGCGTTGCTGCAACTATTTGCTTACAAAACCGGCGCCTTCCCAGTCGCATTGTGGGGCGGATTTACGTACAGCATTTTGCCAACCATCGCCCTTGCCATTGCACCACTGGCTCAAACGGCGCGGTTTATGCGTACCGAAATGGTGGATGTGCTGAGTTCGGACTACATTGAGCTTGCGCGGTCCAAAGGCGAATCACACTGGCAGGTCGTTGCCAAGCACGCACTGCGTAACTCCATGATTCCGATTGTTACCATCATCGGACCAATGGCGGTTGACTTGATGGTCGGCTCGCTGGTTGTCGAGAATATTTTTGCGATCCCTGGCATTGGTGAACAATTTGTCAAGTCGATCACGACCAACGACTATCCGGTTATCATGGCTTTGGCAATTCTTTACAGTGCAATGTTGACCGTCACCATCTTAATCGTTGATATTCTCTACGGCTTCATTGATCCACGAATCCGACTGAGCGGGGAGGTAAACTAATGGAAACAACAAAATTAAGTCCAGACGCATTCAAGCATGTCAAAGTGAATACGGCTGAACAGGAACGCATTGCCAAGCCTGCGCTGACGTTCTCACAAGATGCGATGCGGCGATTGAAAAAGAACAAAGCCGCGCTCATCTCACTTTGGATCTTGATTATCATTGCGGTCATTTCGATTCTATCTTTGTGGCTGTCACCATCAAATCCTAACAAGCAGAACCTGAACTATTCCAATTTGCCACCAAAATGGCCAGGCGTTGATTTACCAGGATTAAACGGTTACCTGAACGGCCAAAATAAATACGCTGGCATGGGCAAAAATGTTTACTACCTGCTCGGCACGGATTACCTCGGCCGTGATCTGCTATCCCGTATTATGGTCGGCACCCGCGTTTCACTGTTCATCGGGATTGTCGCAACTTTCTTCGATCTGACTATCGGGGTTTTCTATGGCATCATCTCCGGATGGCGCGGTGGCATGACCGATACCTTGATGCAGCGTGTCATTGAAATCATTTCCAGTGTGCCAAACCTGGTTGTTGTTATCTTGATGCTGCAGGTATTTAAGCCAGGGATGACGTCCATCATTTTGGCAATTGCGTTGACTGGCTGGGTCACCATGGCCCGCCTGATTCGGGCGCAAACACTGCAGTTAAAAGATCAGGAATTTGTCTTGGCGGCCAGAACGCTTGGTGAGTCGAGTGTCAAAATCGCATTTAAACACCTGATTCCGAACCTGAGCTCTATCATCATTATTCAGACCATGTTTACGATTCCAACGGCCATCTTCTTTGAAGCCTTCCTGAGTTACATCGGGATCGGGCTGCCGGCACCAACTGCCAGTCTTGGGACGTTGTTATCCGATGGGCAAAAGAACCTGCAAGTTCTACCATATCAACTGCTGTGTCCGGCGATTGTCATCGTTGTCTTGATGCTGGCGTTTAACTTGCTGGCTGATGGCTTGCGTGACGCGTTTGATCCGCGCAGTGAACATTAGGAGGTGGCAAAATGACTAAAATTCTGGAAGTTAAAGATTTGGAAATCGACTTTGCCACTTATGCCGGACCGGTGCACGCCATTCGGGATGTCAGTTTTGACCTTAACAAAGGCGAAACGCTGGCGATTGTTGGTGAGTCTGGTTCCGGAAAATCTGTCACCGTACGGACCGTGGTGGGCTTGTTGGCGCCCAATGCCAAAATTACCCATGGTGAAGTGCTTTTTGATGGCGTCGATATTCTCAAGAAATCGGAAAAACAGCTGAATGCCATGCGTGGCAATGATGTTGCCATGATTTTCCAGGATCCGATGACATCGTTGGACCCGACCATGACTATCGGCAAACAGGTAGCCGAGCCGCTAATGCTGCACAATAAGATTAGTGAATCCGACGCCTTGAAAGAAGCCGAACGGGTGCTGGAATTGGTTGGCATCAAGGACGCAGGTGGACGATTAAAAGATTATCCGCACCAATTCTCCGGCGGCCAACGCCAACGGATCGTCATTGCGATTGCGATCATCAATCACCCGCAAATCCTGTTAGCCGATGAACCGACAACGGCGCTGGATGTGACGATTCAGGAACAGATCATTCATCTGTTAAAAGAAATCCAGTCCAAAATCGATACGTCGATCATTTTCATCACCCATGACCTCGGTGTTGTTGCTGGGATAGCTGATCGCGTGGCGGTTATGTATGCCGGCAAAATTGTGGAATACGGCACCGTTGACGAAATCTTTTATAATGCCCAGCATCCGTATACTTGGGGGCTGTTGGAGGCAATGCCGACTCTGGAGACGAAGAGTGATCGGCTGTACGCAATCCCTGGTACACCACCGGATTTGCTTGATCCGCCAAAAGGAGACGCGTTTGCGCCGCGTAATCCGTATGCAATGGCCATTGATCTTGAACAGGAACCGCCTTTCTTCAAGATCTCGCCAACGCATTCGGCTGCGACCTGGCTGTTAGCGCCGGGTGCGCCGAAAGTGGAGCTACCACCGGAAATCGCGCGGCGGCATGCGCTGTGGGCAAGTAAGCATCCAAACGAAAAGGTGGTGAACTGACATGGCCGACGATAAGAAAAAAGTCCTTGTTTCCGTTAAGCATCTGGTTCAGACGTTTAACGCCGGCAAGAAAGATGAAGTTAAAGCAATTCAGGATATCTCGTTTGATATCTACGAAGGCGAAACCCTTGGCCTTGTTGGCGAATCCGGATCCGGGAAAACCACAACCGGCCGTGCGATCATCCGTCTTTACGACCCAACTAGTGGCGAAATTTTGTACAACGGTCAGGACATCGCCAAGCTCAAAAATGGTTCCAAGCAGATGCTGGATTTCCGGCGGGATACGCAGATGATTTTCCAGGATCCGTATGCATCGTTGAACCCCCGGATGAAAGTCAAAGACATCATCGCGGAAGGCATCGACATCCACCATCTCGCTAAGGACAAGGCGGATCGTGATCACCAAGTCGAACAGTTGCTGGAGGAAGTTGGCTTGAACGCCGACCATGCGACCCGTTATCCCCATGAATTCTCCGGCGGCCAACGCCAGCGGATCGGCATTGCCCGGGCGCTTGCGGTGCAGCCTAAGTTTATTATCGCGGACGAACCGATCAGTGCGTTGGACGTGTCCATTCAAGCTCAGGTGGTTAACTTGCTGAAGGACATTCAGGATCGCCAAGGGCTGACCTATCTGTTCATTGCCCATGATCTGTCGATGGTGAAGTATATTTCCGATCGCATTGCGGTCATGCACTATGGCTGCCTGGTCGAGCTGGCTAGTGCCGACGAGGTTTATTCCCATCCGCTACATCCGTACACGAAGAGCCTACTGTCCGCCATTCCTGTCCCTGACCCGGATGTCGAGCGGAAGCGTATTCCGATCCCCTACGATGCCAGCAAATTCGAAGGCGACAACAAGCAACGTAAAATGGTCGAGGTTTATCCTGATCACTTCATTTATGCTGCTGACGATGAGGTGGCAGCGTACAAGGCTGAGGCTGAAGAGGACCATAAGACGTCGGCTGGAACAGCTGCGGACTAACACAATGAGGATTCGCTTGCTTCAGTAGCGTTTGCGGCTAGTCTTATTAAGGCAGCGTTTGATTTATAAAAGTCGGGAGCACGTAAAAGTGTTGCCGGCTTTTTGGCGCGAGTATGAATGAAAACGCTTGTACAAAGGACTTCTGCAAATGCGTGAACTAGTGATGCATCAATCCGAAACTTGTTAACATTCGCTAAATATTGTCAGGGCTGAGTCGAATTTTGACTTTGGATGTAAGCTGATTCCTGAGACAACTTTTAAGAGAGGGTATAATGAATAAATCGTCTCTCAAAAGGAAGGAATTTTTACATGCCAACTCGGTAGATTGTAAAATTAATCCGAACGCTGTTCGGACAAAAAAGATCAGCTTCCTTTAAAAGGGTGTTTGCCACAAACCCATCTTTTAGGAGCTGATCTTTTGTCTAGTATAACCTATTCCGAACGAATTAAAATCGAAACCTTTTGTGAACTAAGCCTGTCCAATATCCAAATGAGCGATCGCCTAAAACGATCACCTGCCACAATTTCTTATGAATTAGCTCGATGTGAACCTTATCAGGCTGAATTAGCACAAACAGATGCCGAATACAAGCGGTCACGATGTGGCCGAAAGACTAAATTGAATGACAAATTAAGGCAAATAATTTTAAACCATTTACGGCTAAGTTGGTCACCAGAAATGATAGCTCACGAATTTAAACTAGCGACTAAATCAATTTATAATTGGTTAAATCAAGGGAAAATTGAGTTTTCTTTAAATGATTTGCCTGAACATGGCGTGTGCCAACGGCGTAACATTGACCAACGTTCTAAATATAATCAATCTTTGGGGCGATCAATTGAACAGCGTCCCATGATGATTAATCAACGTAATCGCATCGGCGATTTTGAACTAGATACAGTCGTTGGTCCTCGTGGGCATAGTAAGGCAGTTTTATTAACCTTAATCGATCGCAAATCACGTTTCCTTTGGGCCTACCGATTAAAAAACCGGACGACAGCGACTGTTAATGAAGCCCTAAATAAGTTTCTAGCAACTTTTAATGGCCCGGTGCATAGTTTTACGGTGGACCGTGGCACTGAGTTTAGCGGTCTAGTATCACTTGAAGCACAAT
Source organism: Pediococcus sp. AC40 (assembly GCF_030252485.1). Taxonomy (NCBI): domain Bacteria; kingdom Bacillati; phylum Bacillota; class Bacilli; order Lactobacillales; family Lactobacillaceae; genus Pediococcus; species Pediococcus sp. AC40. The sequence continues at coordinate 41,849 of NZ_CP127013.1, read as the reverse complement.
ACGGTATTAAGACCTATTACTGCCATGCTTATACGCCAGCTGAGCGCGGCAGTAATGAACGATTTAATCGGAACTTACGCTATTTTTATCCTAAGGGGACTTATTTTGAGCACATTAGTGCTCAAGGCTTGAAAACCACCTTACTCGAAATTAATCAGAGACCACTTAAAATACTTGACTGGCAAACACCTTATCAGGTCATGCTGACCAATTTGTCAAAAAATTCGGATTAAATTTGCAATCTACCAATCACTATACTCCACTAACCTGATTGAGAACTTTAATAAGCATCTCAAGCGCATCACCCACCACAAAGAACAATTTCCAACGGAAGATTCACTGGATCGCTTCCTGGTTTCTCAGTTTAATGTTTATAACGAGAAGTCTCTGAAGCGGATCCAACGAGGGTTCAAAGGACTCCAGGACACCTTGGAAGCATCATTTATTTAAGTTAGATACATATTATATGTACGAAGGCATTTCATTTACACAAGATTCTTGACGCTACCAGACAGTTTCCCTTACGAGACATGCTTTGTATAAATTTTTTTCAGAGAGTTTATCGGTATAGTAATTCAATTGATAATGCCAACCTTGATCTGAATGAATTATTGGTTTTATTCCTTCCGGAATATTTTCTGTGAGTTCATCGAGTGTATCCATAATTAGTTTACTGTTAGGACTATTACTTACTTGAAATGCTAAAACTTCCTTGCTTGCTTCGTCAGTAATAGCTGAAACGTAAGCCCACTTAGTATCGGCCAAGCGTACTTGTGTAACATCGGTATGTAATACTTTGAAAGGTACGGTTTCATTAAAATGCTGATGTAGAACGTTACGGGCCACTTTTCCAACTGTACCTTTATAAGATAAATATCTACCATTTCTGTGGCGGTTATAAAGGCTTACTTGAACATTTAATTCATCCATCAAACGACGACTACGGCGTCTGATAGATGGATATCTAATTTAATGAGCTCTTCTTGAACGCGACGATAACCGTAGGTTAGACGTCCGCGATATCTTCCACTTTCGGCAATTTTTAGTATCTCTACTTTTACATCTTCATACTTATCTACATAATTTTTGATACGTTTACGTTCATCATGATAAGTCGCTTTCTTAAGTCCAATGGTCTTAAGAATATCGCCGACTTTATACCGGTTAGATTTCGGAAGAGACTCTTGTTCGACCCTGATCTGATCAACTATTTGTGTTTTCTTTCGTCCTTTGAGGTTCCGAATAGGGTCATTGATTTTTTTAAGATTTCGTTCTCCAATTTTGCATCATATAATTCTTGATTCTTTTTCGTCAATTCTTCACGAAGTTGATCGATTTCGTTCTTGTTTACTAACTTACGTAATTTCTTCTTATTATGTTTCACTTTGGTTTTTCTGCCTTTCGGATGAGGCTTCAAGGCTTCTATACCATACTGATTGAAGGCTATCCTCCAAAGACTGATTTGACAAGAATTAACATCAAATTTTGCGGATACTTCGGCTAAAGTTTCATCATGAGTTTGATAGTAGTTTATCACATCAACTTTAAACTCAACTGAGAAACTTCGTTTAACTCTTCTTCGCTTAAGAGCGTCTGCGCCGCTCAAACGAAAGTTTTGTATCCATCTACCTACTTGTATTCGAGGTAAGTTACGTTTCTTTGAAAGAAGACTGATACTAATGTCACCTTGAAGATATTCACTAACGACTTCTGCTTTTAATTCTGAACTATATTTGACCATAGAAAAAGTGCTCCATAACTGTTAGATTTCTTGTCTAACAATTATGGAGCACTTTAACTCGTTTATAGCCATATGGTCTTTTATATTAGTCAGCGAATGGTGCTTTGCCTAGATAAGCACTGATCATCCAAATATTTTTATCGGTTTCATCCTTGAAGCCATTAAGCATATCTTGAGTTGGGAAGTCTTTTTCTTCGTCAGTAACTTCGATTCCTTTTTGGTATTGGTCACGTAGGTACTTGAATTGATCAACTAGCCGTTGCATGAATTTAGTCATCGTTAATTGATCAAAAGCGACTTTGTCATCTGGTAGGCCAGTATTTTCAATGAATTCGTGAGTTGTTGCCAGTGGGCTGCCGTTTAAAGCAATCAAGCGTTCTGCAATTTGATCGAGCTGTTCGCTTAGTTGATCGCCATATTCGTCCATCAGCGGATGGAGGCGGAAGAAGTTTTCACCGCGCATATACCAGTGTGTTTGTTGAACGTTGACCTTTAATTGGCTGATATCGGCAATCAGTTGATTGAGTTGTGCTTTTGATTTTGGAAAGTCATAATTGTAAGTTGTCATAATGAACCCCCTCTTCATAACTATTGGTTACACTAATACTGTAACAGTTGTGAAAGCGTTTTTCAAATCAAATACTTGTGGTCCATTGGCGGTATAAATCTTCGATAATTGCTACGGTGTGGCAGGTGAGTGTCGGCGTCATAACGGGGCTAGTCAGTTGATGTTGGGACCAGAGTTGATTAAAGTGCTGAATCTCAAAAACAAATTCGCTATTTTGAGTGACCTGTAACGAAGTGGCGTGGTCAGTATTATCATATAAAGTGGCGCTGCTGGCCTTCCAGTAGTCAGGAATCACGATTTTACCATGACTGCCATAAATGATCATTCTGCTAGGTAGTGGTGTTTTGGCGGTGATGAATAGGTGGACTAAAATATTCTTTTCAGTCTGCAGGATCACAACACTTTGTTGATCAGCTGCTGGTGCCTGTCGCTGACAGAGGCCGTGATAACTAGTAAAGCGTTGCGCTAATAAGTATTGAATATAGTCTAGCGGGTAGGAGGCGCTACCATGAAAAGCACTACCTGCGGCTGGTTACTATTCTCGAAGGATAAATGGTCAACACTGCGTCATCTATACCATTGATAAAGCAACTAAAATAGTCGAAATCTACTCATGTTGGGCCCATTATGAAAGTGGTGCTCTTGAAATGAGCGGTAAATCTAATTCCCAAAAAAACTAGTGATTTAATATGCGTTATAAATTATAATATCAAAATAAATAACCCCCAATGTCTACATTATAGATATTGGGGGTTATTCTTTCAATGTTTTCGAGGGGTTATTTTGTAATTAGTGCTGGTAAAGGATGCAGTGCCATTGCCAGCGCCACTTATAGAAATGGTGAAAAATTATTTGATAATCAAGAAGGCCGCCACTATTTGGTATTTGACCAAGAAAACCGGTTCAGCAACGGTATTGAGCATTGCTACTATTTTAGGAATGCTGCCAATGGTGATTCTTAGTCCGTTTGTTGGTCCTATGGTTGATCGGTGGAACAAAAAAGGCCTCCTAATTTTCCCGGACGTTTTTGCTGCCTGTTTCGCTATTATTCTTTCCGTATCCGGAACGGTCTTTCATGTATTTCCACTTTGGCTCATTTTTATTTCATTACTGATGTGGTCTTGTGCGCAAACCTTCCAGATGCCAACGATTCAATCGGTAATGCCCACAATGGTGCAATCCGCGAATATGATTATTGCCCCAGCACTGGGCGCGTTTTTATTTGCGTTTATCCCCATCGAGTACTTGATTCTGTTAGACGTACTTGGGGCCATCATTGGGATTTGTATTTTAACGTGGGTTCAAATTCCTAACAATGAAAAAATTGATCAGCCAATGCATGTGCTCCACAACACCCGCTTGGGGATCAAACAACTTACGAACAACAAGGGCTTGTGGTACATTACGTTGATCGGCGCCGTCTTCACACTAACCTACATGCCTGCTGCCAGCATGTATCCACTCATGACCATGAAATACTTTCAGGGAACCGTTAGTCAGGCTGGCTTAATTGAAGCCATTTATTCAACTGGCATGCTAATCGGCGGCACTATCATTGGCCTCTTTGGTAAGTGGCAGGACCGGATGAAGCCCGTAATCATCGCGTTTTTCCTGGTTGGCATTCCAACCGGTATTAGCGGCATTTTGCCAGGTAACCAAACCGGATTTTTATGGTTCGCAGCTTTAAACATCATTGAAGGAATTGCGACCCCATTTTTTACAACGCTTTTAATGGCAATGATTCAACAAAGTTATCCAGCAGAAGAGTTAGGGCGGATTCTAGGCGTTTTGAATTCTTTGTTGAATCTAGCTGGACCAATTGGCTTAATTTTTGCCGGTCCCCTAGCTGATGTAATTGGCATTGAACGCCTATTTGTGATTGCAGGAATCGGTGCTGCCATTTGCGGGGTGGTCGCGGTGTTAATGCCAATTACCAGGCAATATGACATTAGGCTGCATCAAAAATTGGCGAAATTAACTGAGCAACCAGATAAGTAATTGACATGATGATCATAAAGAGGAGAAAGACCAGACTACCAGCTGATCTTTCTCCTCTTTTTGTCATCACTTAATTACACGTTTTTAATCTTTTCACCAGTCAATCCCATCGCATTAATTGCCACGATAATTGTCGACATCGCCATGACCGCAGCACCAACGGCTGGGTCTAGAATGATTCCAATAAATGACAACACACCGGCAGCGAGTGGAATTGCGACAATATTGTAGCCTGCTCCCCACCAGAGATTTTGAACCATTTTCCGATTTGTGATTTTAGCCAAATCAAGAAAATGTAAAATATCGCTGGGTTCTGATTTAACCAACACAACATCAGCGGAATCAATGGCAACATCGGTTCCGGCGCCAATTGCAATTCCAATATCGGCCGCGGCAAGACTTGGTGCGTCATTTACGCCGTCACCAACCATGATGACGTGATTGCCCTTTGCTTGATAATCAGCAATAACCTTTTGCTTATCATCTGGTAATAGGCCTGCATGGAATTCAGTCAATCCTAGTAAGTTAGCAACGTGTTCCGCGGCTTTTGGATTATCGCCAGTGAGCATTACGGGGGTAATTCCTCGCCTCTGAAGACCACTAATTAATTCCTTAGCACCCGCTTTGATGGTGTCGCCTTCAGCAACCATTCCTTGAACTTGGGTGCCCTGCAATAGGAAGCTGACGGAATTACCCTTAGCAGCCCATTTATCAGCAGCGGCCTCGTCAAACCTGATCCCTTGCTTCGTTAAATAGTTACCATTAACAATCGTATAGTCAGTGCCATCAACATTACCGGAAATACCAACGCCCGGAATATTTTGAGACTTTTCAGCCGCAACGACTTCAATGTCCTTCGCTTGGGCTTCAGTAATGATTGCTTGGGCCAGCGGATGAGTCGAATTATTTTCAAGGGCGGCCAGTCGGCTTAATAACGTTGTTTCGTCAATCCCATCATTTGGAATCAATGCATTCACCGTAAATTTACCTTCTGTTAACGTGCCAGTTTTATCCAAGAGAACGTGGCTAACATGTTGACTTGCTTCAATGGCTTGGCGATTTCGAACTAATAGCCCATTTTGAGCGCCAATCGTAGTAGAACGAGAAACCACTAATGGAATCGCTAATCCTAATGCATGCGGGCAAGCAATCACGAAGACGGTCACCATGATCTTCATTGCAGTCGCCAATCCCTGGGGTAACCAGGCAAAGAAAGCAATAATCCCAACACCAAATGCCGCGTAAAATAGATACTTGGCAACTAAATCAGCTTTATCTTCTGCTTTAGATTTAGCTTGCTGGGCATTTTGAACCATTTTCATTACTTGAGAAAGATAGCCGGAGTCACCAGTACCACTAATTTTAACCGTTAGCGTCCCGTTATTGTTGGTTGTACCACCAATGACCTTATCGCCAACGTTCTTGGTAACGGCAGTAGATTCACCGGTTACCAGTGCTTCATTCACGGTCGACTCCCCAGCCGTAATAACACCATCGGCTGGAATACTCTCACCTGAACGCACTTGGAAAACTTGACCAACTTTTAAATCAGATACTGGCACTTCTTTTGTTTCACCATTATCTGTAACTAGATGGGCCGTCTTAGGCAACAGGGCCGCCATCTTTTGTAAAGCAGCCCCAGCCCCCATCGATGCATTCATTTCAATCCAGTGTCCTAGAAGCATAATTAAAATCAGGGTTGCAAGTTCGAACGAAAAATCCATTACATGATTTGCCGGTTTCAAGAAGTTGTTGGCAATAAATGCGTACAAACTGTAGAAATACGAAACGGAAATTCCAAGGGTTACTAGCGTCATCATTTCAGGAGATTTATCCTGAATTTCCGCTTTAGCCCCCTTTAAAAATGGCATTCCGCCATAAAAGTAAAGTGCTGTATCAAACAAAACGATGATAATGCCAACAATTAGCGGTGAACTGAAACTAAGGATGGAAACGTTTAAACCCATGATTGGTGCTAACAGTAAAACTGGAATCGCTAAGACAACGGAGACCCAAAATTTAACTTTCAAATTCCCCATATGACTCATATTTGATTCATTATTTTCCATATTCTTAGCACTCATGTTTTTCATGTTCATATGGTCCTCTTTATTTGCCATGATTATCGACCCCCTAAAAATAAGTGTGCGTAGCAAAGCGGTTAGAAGCCGGAATATAAGTTCCTTGTGTGGAAATCCCCGGGCTCGGGATTTTTCCACCAGGTTCTTATATTTAGGCTTCTGCTTTGCGGAGCACCATGCCACTATATGAATGAGAATTACGACAAAAATTCATAAGTTTCCGCCATCAGAAATCCCAGATTCTGGATTTTTGTGCAGCAATCCTAAAAGTAAACAGAACACCACAGTCTTAACACGTTTGATCACCTGGCAAGCAGTTACACTGAACTTCCTCGGGCGCTGTTTTGGCCTTTTCAGCTAGAATCGTCTGTAAGTTTGCAATATCCGCCCGTGAGAGTTCCCTTGACTGAATAACGCCGGCAATTGTTGAACCAGCCCGCATCGCACACATATGGTCGAACAAATCATCTGCCGCTGCCGCCATTGATTCCTTCTCGCCAATAACCGGCTTATATGTGAACGGTCGACTGCCGCCATGCTGCGCAACCGCCTGTTTTTGAATCAACCTGTGAAGTAGCGTTTTGGTTGTTGAAGCTGACCAGCCTTCTAATTCGTTCATAGCATCGATTAGTTCACGACTAGTCGCATGTCCCATTGTCCAAATTGCTCTCATAACCATCCATTCAGAATCGGTGATGGTTACATTCTTTGCCTCCTTCAATTGGCTTCCTCCATTAATTGAATTCTAAGTTTACGTTTGTAGCCTCTTAACACTTATTAGTTTACAACTGTAGTCACAATAATGCAACCTTTCTGCCAGGAAATACCATGACATTAAAAAAACGCCTAGATAATATTCCAGGCGTGGTTTGATACGATATGTTAAATTAATGATCTGGGAATTTTTGGTTTTCTTGTTAGTATGGTGAAATGCATCTTAGAACCTGTCTAGTATCTGCTGAATCTGGTAGAATTGTGGAAAACCGACTGAGGAGTTTGTCATGCCAGATTATCCAAGCAATATTTCTCGAGCGCAATTTGCGTTAATACAACCGATTTAGAAAACTTCCGCAAGCATACAAGACCGCGTCGTTATGATCTTTATGACGTATTCAATGCCATCCTTTACTCGCTTACTACAGGGTGTCAATGGCGTGAATTACCGCACGATTTCCCGGAATGGCACACTGTCTACCGCTATTACGATGTGTGGCGAGATAAACCAGGCCCGACAGCTGATTCGCTATTAGAAAGGCTTTTAAAGGGCTAAATAACGAAGCTAGGACGATTAATAATATTTTCTTGTCTTTTTTGCAAAATATAAGTGTATAAGGAATCATACAGACTCCTTTTGATCTCGCCAGGTTCATTGACAAAAGCTTCAAACAATTCTTGAATATCAACTTGCCAAGGATCAGCAAGCATTTCATCAATGGGTTTTAATACTTTCTTTTCGTCCATCTTAATGACTCCTAACATCAAAATAATGATTTCAGTTTAGATTTACAGATCTTACAACACCGTTATTCAAAATTTGTTACCAAGCTTATAAAAATTCTCTGCACAAAGCAATTAAAAAATTTTGGTTTAAAACAGCGTAATCTGCAACACTTTTTAAATATTTAAAACATAACAATCTTAGTTAGGTGCAAACATAAATTGAATTAAAAATACAGTCAATTCAACAACAGCAGAAATTGATTTTATGGTTATCAGCAGACCGAGTGAAACGAGGTTAATGCGCACTTATACACCACAATTAAAATTGCTGGTGTTTGTTCTAAATTTCCTGTATCAGAAGTCGGCTATCCGACAATAAAAATGGGTGCTCAATTGAGCACCCATTTTCCATTCGCTAATTAATCTCGTATCTCGCCAGTCTCTTTGTTTATATCGCCTCTGCCATATTTGCGTTCCTGATAAACAGCATCGAAATACAGCCTTATCAGTCCAGTATGAGCACGTAAAACCGAATTAACGACTTTAATACCGGGCATGCCATATTCTGAACCATGAGCTTTTAAAAATCGTCTCAGTTCACGAATATTCGCCAAATTATGGTCATCAATCAAATCGCAAACATCATTCAGCATGTCGTCTTTATCTTCAACATCAAGCGTAATATAGCGATCAATGTCAAAATTGTTCAGTAAAGCAATGTCATGCTTGCTGTACTTGTGCTTATTTTTAGCAATAGCGTCTTTAGATTCATGTGTCAGATACAAATACATATTTTCCATGCTCTGGACAACAATTTGTACTTTAGCAACACTCTTATCGCCTAAAGCACGCTTGATTTTCAAGCGAAAGCTTTCTGCTGTGACAGGATTTTTAGAGATATAAATAACGTGATAATGGGCTTTTTTATACTTATAGACCCTATAACAAAAAGTGATTTAAGAATCAAAAATATAAATACCTAGTTGCTTTTCTAATCTTTGTATATGCTTATTAGGAACTTTTTTAGTGTGGCTCATATACAATAACCCTTTTTTAACTTCATATCGGAATAAGTCAACAGTTTCATCAGATACAAAATACGGAAGAATATAAATAAAGTTTTTTAAATGAATGCTCTTATGCTAGATTTACGGACAGATTTTCTTCTGCCCTGTAAACTAATAGCATAGGAGCATTTTTTAATATGATTCGATACAAAAAAGAATTTAAGCAGTCTCTTGTTGAGATGCACAATCAAGGCCGTTCATATACTGATCGACGGCCGAGACTCGGACTCTGTGGAGTTTGCGTTACGAGAAATCAAGCTTGAGGGGGGTGACTGTCTGCGCACGATTACCGCAGACACTGGCCCGGAGTTCTCGACTCTGAATAAGGCCTTTGAGGACACAGATACAGACATCTTCTACGCGCATTCATACACCTCATGCGATCGCGGCTCCAACGAGGCCCACAATCGCATGATTAGACGTGACTACCCAAAAGGCGAGTCGCTGGATGATGTTAGTCCCAGCCAGGTGCTGGCTACCCAAGACCGTCTTAACGGGCTTCCCCGGAGAAAGCTAGACTACCGTGGCCCCCAGGAGTGTTTTGAGACCGAAGTGCGCCGGACTCGGCGTTCAGCACAACACGTAAGCTAAACAATGAACCACTCATAAGATAACAGGCTGTTCTTGGGAGTGTCTCAACACCCCGGCTAACTTGTTCTTGCAATTTGGGAAAAAGAAGTCTACGGTTATTATGTAAACTAAAATAAAGTAGCCGCTTTTGTACGCTGCTTGAGCCTACACGGATCGTCACACCAAACGCGAGATGACATTAGTCCGCTCTTCTTTTTTCTACTCAAATTTAAGCAACGCCTAAAGCGACACAAAGTACCATTAATCATACAAGGAGGACTCGTTTTGAAACCTGCAAAAACTAAGTTTAGTGATGTCCCTGATGGCAGTATTCATCAATATGATCAGATTTTGAAATATTTTAATAATCAACCAGCCGATCAAACGAAACCGCGTGGTAATCGGATCACATTTGTCACAACTGGCATTATCGGTTTTGATGGCGGTCAAACAACGATGCTGCATCTAGGTACGCTGCTGGCCAACGCCGGTTACGATGTCTACTATTTAAGCTATGTCCCACAAAGCCAAGACGAAATGATTCAGAATGCTGAATTTAATTATCCCGGTTACAAAGGAACCTGTCTGCCAATGGGCGAACTTGAGTCCCATCGTTCCGATATTTGGGCCGCCACGTTATGGGAATCCGTTTATGTGATCAAGAACAAACCGGGGTACAAAATGTATTTTGTTCAAGATTACGAACCGTATTTCTATCCATATGGCGATCGCTATCAGATGGCGCGACGAACTTACAGTCTAGGTCTGCACATGGTATCGCTTGGTCCATGGTGTGCCCACATGATCACCATGCATTGCAAGGTTCACAGTCCTATTGATGTGATTAACTTTCCTGTCGATGTCGCACGATATCCATTCAAGGAACGCGACATGGGACCTTATGAACAAAAAAAACAAATCAAGCTTGCTGTCTATACCAAGTGGAGCAGCCCGCGGCGCGCACCCATCAACATTCAGATTGTCCTCGAAAATTGCCGCCAGTTACTGCGCGCCAAAGGAATCGATCTCAAAATTAAATACTTCGGTACCGACCGCAGCAAACGCTTCATCAATGGTGAAAACCTTGGTAAGCTGACTCCCCCGGAATTAAATCGACTTTACCAAAGTGCTGATTTCGGGACCGCGCCATCTATGACCAATTTTTCGCTTGTCCCTTATGAAATGATGAGCACTGGCCTGCCACTCATTGATTTTAAGGAAGGCACAGGAAGCTACTTCTTAAAAGACGGGACCTATTTTGCCAGTCATCTTGATGAACGAGATCTGGCCAAAACGCTTGCAAATGCTTGTGCCAACCCTGACACGATCAGCAACCAAGTCCAAAATGGTCAAGCCTTTCTTAAAACGATCGGCTGGGATCGAACTGAAAAAGACATGCTGGCGATCATTGCAAACCTGTATGCTAATGTCGATGTGGTCAAATCCTAAAAAAACTGATATCATTGAAGTTCCAACACAAACAATGAAAGAGGTATTGTCCTGATGCATGAACGTAGGTGTGTACGCATCAAGGTCTTCTATTACTTTATTGCGCTTTAAAGTCCCTTTATCTGAAAAATATATGTTGCCAAAATCTTTCAAAATGGACTTTGTTGTCTCCATAATTTTTGAATCAATCATTTTTTTGCCCTCGTTTTTTAAGTACTATTATATCACCTAACAAAAAAACAACCCCCATTATCTAACCGGTAGATAATGGGGGCTATTTTAATAGGTTTTCACAGGGGTGATTTGATCATTATAGACCCTTAAATTTATAATTACTTTTTCACATACTCAGATTGATTTTTTAAAATTCTTTATTATTAGTATCTAGAATCATATTTTCTGGGGAATTACGAATTGACAGTCTTTAATAAGAACAAGGTACTCAGCGTTAATAATGGTATTATGACCGGCAACCTACCACTTTTATAAATCATTTTTTAGTTGTGATCATGCGGTGTTGATTAAAGCGGGTCGACTTCTAAACGATATCTTTATGTTTGTATTGGACATCCTATTCAGTACGTATGCTTTAAATGCCACCGGTACAAACGTATTCTTGCTGATATGCACGTGTCAAAGTCTAAATAACCGTATGCTACATATATTCCATATCTAAAAGTCTGAAAAAGAAGCGGTGCATTTCTCTACATCAATCACAGCCTGGGCTCCTAAGGGTGTTGTCATCATCGGCGTTGTATGACAAGAATCATAGTCATAAATGATAGAGAGTCGCTGATTATTTAATACTTCCAGCAAAATATCAATTGGCCGACGCTGAGTACCAAGATCATCAAACAAAGCATGTTTTCCAAGAATAACGCCGCGAACCTTATCAAAAGCGCCAGCATCGCGAATCATCGCAAAGTTTTTTTCAACAGTTGCCGCATCCTTTTCGGCATCTTCAATAAATAACAAATCTCCGAAAGTCAATTTTGGAAAATACTTCGACGCTAAAATCCCATAAATAGTGTCCAAATTACCACCTATGAGTCGCCCGGATAGCCGCGTCTCACCAATGGCGTGCCATTTGTTGGGACGTTGCTTTTTAGGTCGTTCAAAATCGTTCCAGTTAATTGCTTCGTCGTCCCAATACTCGGGTGCTCTAACGGTCACAGCCTCTCCAGGACGTGTCCGGATTATTTTTTCAAAATTTGTCCAAGACTCATTCACAAAGGGCGGCCATTCACCCAATGATGCTACCAACGCCGGTCCATACAACGTCCGACAATTGGGAGCCTGCGTTCGAACCGCAAGTAACAGTGCGGTTGCATCTGAATACCCGACGATCGTTTTAGGATGTTGATTAAGATACTCATAATCAAGATAAGGCAAAACAGCATTGGTGTTTGTCCCGCCAATTGTTGCCATGATAATGTCTACCTCATCGTTGTGGATCAACTGATTGACCTCATTTGCCCGATCAAGGATACTGCCAGAACGATAATAATCCCTTTTACCGGATAACGATCCGGCTACCAAACGAATGCCCTTGTTTTTTAGAAACGCCTTTGCCCGCTCAAAGCGTTTTGGTGATATTGCCGTAATAGGCGTTGACGTTGAACAGAATCCAATAGTTGTCATAAAATCGCCTCTATAATCAATATGTCAGTTGATTTGATTGTAGCATTTATTTAGGATTGCAAAGGAGCCCGCTAAAATTATCTCTTTTATTCTTTGTCTAGTACTGATTTATTTAGTTGTTATTAGCTTACATTGGCTACCACTGTCAATTAGCATAGTGATCATGGTTACGTTCACTATTTTGGGAGTCGAAAATACCTTTTATTTAATCAAATTCAGCAATAGAAATAATTTGCATAATGTTCACCAGATATTGAATTATTTGAATGGTAAGTACACTCAGGAAAATGAGATAAACAAACGAAAATTCTGGGTTCAATATATTTTGGGTGTCCTTTTGGGAGTACTTATCAGTTTGGCTTTTTTGTTCTTAATCAGCAAATATATTTTAGGTATGCATTTTTAAAACGGTCACCAAGCTTCATAAAAACCGTCCTGATTCTAAAGTAATGGCATCTACAAAATATGAAAATAGCAAGTAGATAATAATTGCTTGCTATTTTTTGTGCGTTATTTGGAACTTATAGACCCTGAAACTACTTGCAGGATTGTAACTTGGTGGTTCTCTATTCAGTCACCTAACTGCTGGACCGTGTCAGATACATGGATCTGTGTCTTAAATTTTTTGAGGTCATGATTATTAGTCGCTGTATTTCCCTTATGGTTTAACAAGGCGTCTAATGCTGCTAAGTTGCTAACATAAGTCTGATTAATGTAGGTGCGAGGCACAATACGTGCAACTTTAACATAGCTGCCCTTATGATAAGCCATCACATAAGGATCTTTGACCCCAGGATTAAGCCCCGTCGTTAAGGTTAATTTGGTCCATTCATTACCCATCGTATTATCGGTGAACCAAGCGGTCCAGTAACCATTGGTCGCCTTATTGTTAGGAGAAATTTCCTTTTCACTAGGTAATTTAGTGTACCCGACTTTATAGGATAAAAACGGATCAAAGCGATCAATCGTCCCAATACCTTTATAATATCCCAAACATAAAATACCAATACTAACCAGTGCTAGTACGATCAAGCCACCTAAACCAAAAGTCCAACGACGATAACGACTTTTAAGCTTAACATCATGATCTATCTGGGTAGCCAAAGAGGGTTCTTTATCTTTTTTCATTGCAATCTCCTCGTTAAATAGAAGTTTTTCGAGTGAGATGTTAAACAATTGACTCAAAGCGTGCAGGGTCTCTAAACTTGGCATATTCTTGCCAGTTTCCCAAGTTGAGACCGTTTGACGGGTCACATGTAATTTTTGAGCTAATGCTTCTTGGGTTAAGTTAGATTGCCTGCGCAAGGTCTTGATATCGTCTTTAAAGCTCAAATCTCACTCCTCCTAAATCATAATCAAGGATCTAAGGCAATCCTAGCAAGAATTACTAGCATTAGTCACGCAAATGTTACTTGCACAAGCCAATAAAGCCATTCTTCAGATCATAATAACGTTCTGAAGAATGGCTTTAGAAATAATCAAAGGCCTATTTGATAGTTATAGCCCCTAAAATGCAACACATAGTTTTCTATGCTAGCTTCTCAATGTCCTATGTGTTTTTGTATCTTATCGGCCTGGCACAAGTTATATCTTTTTTATTTTACAATCTACCAAAAAGCGAGTTTAAGCTATGAAAAATTATCCCAGCAATATTATTCGGCAACAATTTGAATTAATTTGACCAGCATTAGAAAATTTTCGTAAGCGAACCCAGCCTCGAAAATATGACCTTTAAGAGGTCTTTTGTACGATCCTGTGCCTTGAAAGCGGTTGCCAAGAACGTTCACATGACACGAGTGAACGTCTCTGATCGAAACGGGGCGATTGCACTCGTCACCCTTAATTTAGAGCAGTTTAAATTGGTTCGAACCATGATGGTTGATAGTGGTTATACCGGCTAAAATTTTGCCAATGAGATTAGCAGTTTAACCTCAGCCAAGGTAATCGTCGTTAAAAGAAATGAGTTACACCAATTTTCGGTTATCCCCCAACGGTGGCTCATTGAACGTTCATTTAGTTGGTTGGGAAATTATCATCGTTTATGGCATAACTGTGAGCGTAAGCTCAACAATAGTCTCATGATGGTTTCGTTAGTTTTTATCAGGTTACTTCTCAAAAGATACTAAACAGTTTCTCACACCAGTTTTGATCTTTGCCATTTACTATCATGGCAATGAGGCTAAGATTGAAGGATTACTGACGGCATCACAAGTGTTCCTGAGTATTGCTTTACCGTTTGCCATCATCCCAATGGTCATGTTCACCAGTAACAAGAAGTTGATGGGTGAGTTCGCCAATCATACTTGGGTCAAGTACGCTGCTTGGTTTGCTACCATTGTGCTGGTAACCTTGAACATCTACTTGATTCTCCAGACGGTTGGCTTGCTGAAATAACCGTTTAAAGACCTTTATAAAAAATAAGTAGGTTTCCGTTATATTCTTTATAAAAGTGTTTAGCAGTTGGGAGTCGTTGACAATTTAAAAATTTGTCTGCGGCTTCTTTTCTTTTAGTCTAAAATAGAGGTTAATAACTAACAGGGGGATTACTAAATGATCAAATCCGAAAAGACAATCAATGGAACCAAATGGATTGAAACGATTCAAATCAATGCCGAAGAACGGGCAACCCTCGAAGATCAGTATGGCATCGATGAAGATATTATTGAGTACGTCACTGATAATGATGAAAGTACTAATTATGTTTATGATATCAATGAGGACGACCAATTATTCATCTTTCTGGCGCCGTATGCCCTCGACAAAGATGCGCTGAGATACATTACCCAGCCATTTGGCATGTTGCTCCATAAGGGCGTTTTATTCACGTTTAATCAAAGCCACATACCTGAAGTCAACACGGCACTTTACTCGGCATTGGATAATCCCGAGGTTAAGAGCGTCGATGCATTTATTCTGGAAACACTGTTTACAGTTGTTGACAGCTTTATCCCAATTTCTCGCGCCATTACCAAGAAACGCAACTATTTGGATAAAATGTTGAACCGGAAGACGAAGAACAGTGACTTGGTTTCACTTTCATATCTTCAACAGACGTTGACCTTTTTGTACAGCGCGGTCCAAACCAATCTCAGTGAACTCGATCGTTTGCCAAAGACCCATTTTGGTGTCGATGCTGACCAAGATAAAATTGATTTATTCGAAGGCGTGCAAATTGAAGGAGAACAGGTCCAACGGATGTTTGATATTGAAACCCAAGTCGTTGACCGAATTGATCATACCTTCAACAGCCTTGCTAATAACAACCTGAACGATACAATGAAATTTTTGACAATTTGGTCACTGACCATGGCTGTGCCAACGATCATTACCGGATTCTATGGGATGAATGTGAAACTCCCGTTAGCCGGGATGCAATATACTTGGATGCTGACTTTGGGGATTTCTGTCGCCTTGATTGTGGCGATGCTGATTATGCTGAAGGTCTGGCGGAAGATGTGATGGGTGAGTGACTTGCTACTGGATTTTCTGCCTTATGCTCTGGAGTCAACCTGGGTCTTGTCGCGCTCTTATTTTTTACCATTTCTTTACCCAATCAATACCAAGCAAAAACATTACCCTTCTATACTAAAAGTGTTAGAAGCTGTCTAAAATCTCTTAAGTAATAGTGCTAAAAATATAATTATAGTCCCTTAACTCAATCATTTCTGAATTATTCAGCGGATAGATCAGTATATGAACGACCTTGATTGTGCATCTCAACAAGAGACTGCTTAAATTCTTTTTTTGTATCGAATCATATTAAAAAATGCTCCTATGCTATCAGTTTACAGGGCAGAAGAAAATCTGTCCGTAAATCTAGCATAAGAGCAATACTTTCCAACACCAAAAATTCTAGACCCGACTATTTTTGATAAACGAGATTTCTATATATAATGGAATTATAAATTTGCTGTTGGAGGTTTTTATGACTGATTTATTTGCAGATGGGACTATCTCTATCCATGGAGCTCAAGAAAATAACTTAAAGGATGTCAGTTTAGATATTCCTAAGCATAAAACGACTGTATTTGCTGGTCTTTCTGGGTCTGGTAAATCCTCTTTAGTTTTTGATACATTAGCCGCTGTTTCCCGACGTGAATTGAATGAAACTTTTCCTAGTTTCACCCAACAATATTTGCCTAAATACGGTCAACCTGAAGTGAACCGAATCGACAACTTACCAGTGGCAATTGTGGTTGAACAGAAGCCTATTGGTCGTAATTCTCGATCTACTCTGGCAACCTACACCGGCATCTATTCCGTATTACGTTTGATGTTTTCTCGAATTGGACAGCCTTGGATTGGGTATTCTGAATGGTTTTCCTTTAACCTACCTCAGGGAATGTGTCCAAAATGTCAGGGATTAGGCTTTGTTGACGACATAGATGAACGTCAATTAATTGATCCTAATAAATCACTCAATGAAGGTGCAATGACTTTTGCCGGTTTTCAACCGGGAACTTGGCGTTGGAAGGAATATGGCAACAGTGGATTATTTGATTTAGACAAAAAAATTAAAGACTACACCGATGAAGAATATGATTTATTCATGCACGCTCCGCAACAAAAATTAAAAAATCCACCGGCAAATTGGGGCCGTACGGCATTATATGAAGGACTAGTTCCACGTATGCTTCGCTCTGTTATTCATAGTGCCTCAGGTCGTCATCATGAAGCTGCCTTATCAAAGATTGTCACTCGAAAAACTTGCCCAGTATGTCATGGAACACGTCTGAACAAAAAGGCTCTAACTGTTAAAATTGCTGGCAAAAATATTGCAGAAGTCAGCGATATGGATTTAGTAAGTGTCCTAAAATTTTTGGATAATATCTCGGACCCCAAGGCTAAAACAATGGTGCGTGAACTACATAGTAAAGTTCAAGCTTTGGTCGACATCGGTTTAGGTTATCTTTCCCTTGGCCGTGGAACTGATACTCTATCTGGTGGAGAAGCTCAACGAATTAAAATTGCCAAATATTTGACGAGTTCCCTATCCGATTTAGTTTACGTACTCGATGAACCAAGTGTAGGACTCCATCCTCACGATATTAAATTAATTACCCAATCCTTAAAAAAGCTCAAGGAACATGGCAATACCATTATCCTAGTTGATCACAACCCTGCCATTATTTCGACAGCAGATTATGTCGTGGAAATGGGACCACAAGCCGGCAAAAATGGTGGTCAAGTAACTTTCACTGGTACCTACGACGAACTATTACGGTCAGATACGATTACGGGTAAAATGTTACGAGAAAAAA
Organism: Pediococcus sp. AC40; assembly: GCF_030252485.1. NCBI lineage: Bacteria > Bacillati > Bacillota > Bacilli > Lactobacillales > Lactobacillaceae > Pediococcus > Pediococcus sp. AC40. The sequence goes on along the minus strand of NZ_CP127013.1, from coordinate 24,033 downwards.
TCACTTTCCCAAAGCCTCGTGAACCTCAATCTTGGCTAAATGTTAATCATGTAACTTCTCATAATTTAAAAGACGTATCTACCAGAATCCCTCAAGGTGTAATGACCGTGGTATCTGGACCAGCAGGTTCTGGAAAAAGTACTTTAGTCCAAGCTTTCAAACAACAAGTTTCTGATCAAGACTATATTGATTTGAGTCAGGATTCTGTAGGTTTGAATATTCGTTCTACACCTGCAACTTACTTGAACATTTTAAATCCTCTACGAAAGCTTTTCAGTAAAGCCAACAATGGCGTTTCAACACAACTATTTAGTTATAACGGTAAAGGTGCTTGTCCCCGTTGCAAAGGTAAAGGTGTGATGATCACCGAGATGGCATTCATGGATCCAATCGTTCAAGAATGTGAGTTGTGTCATGGGAAACGTTATAGCCAAGAAGCACTACAATACACTTATCATGGCAAAGATATTTCTGAGGTTCTAAATCTTTCTATCAACGACACTTTAGAGTTTTTCAAAGATGTGCCAGATATCTACAAAAAGGTTAGTCTACTCCACCAAGTTGGTCTTGGTTATTTGACTCTTAGCCAGTCGATGACCACTTTATCTGGTGGTGAAGTGCAACGTGTTAAGTTAGCAATGGAATTGAATCATACCGGCCGAATCTATTTCTTAGATGAACCAACAACCGGATTGCACTTACAGGATACTCAACAATTGATCGATTTATTTGAAGGATTGGTTGATAAGGGCAATACATTAATTCTGATTGAACATAATCTGAAATTAATTTCACGAGCCGATTGGTTAGTCGATATGGGACCCGATGCTGGTAAATTCGGCGGTCAAGTTTGTTTTGAAGGTCATCCAAAAGATAGCCTAAACGATAAAAACTCTCGGACTGGTGCTGCATTAGCAGCTATAATTTCTTAAAAGATTCAAAAATATCACCTCATTTAAAGTGCAACACAAAAGTTAGACAAAATTGAATATTTTTAAACTGCTAAGGCATGTTCCCTGTATTCGCAGGGAGTCATGCCTTTGTTTTCTGTGATATCCGTCGACTGTTAAACCAATCGACGTAATTCTTTGTGATTTCCTTGAATTCTCCAATAGCTTTACACTGTGGAAATCCATTAAGACATTCTGTTTGGTTCTGTTGCAAAGTTCCCCATAACACCTGATTTATTGTAAAAGGTAATAAAAAAGAATGCGAGGACAACAGATGAATCATTTTAAGGGCAAACAATTCCAAAAAGACGTGATTATTATCTCTGTTGGGTATTATCTTCGCTATAATTTGAGTTATCGTGATGTTCAAGAGATGTTATATGATCGTGGCATTAACGTTTCTCACACAACAATTTACCGTTGGGTTCAAGAATATGGTAAGCTGATCTATCAAATCTGGAAAAAGAAAAATAGACAGTCCTTTTATTCGTGGAAAATGGACGAAACTTATATTAAAATTAAAGGGAAGTGGCATTATCTCTATCGTGCAATCGACTCAGAAGGCATGACACTGGATATTTGGCTAAGACGAAAGAGAAATACTCAGTCTGCTTATGCTTTCTTTAAACGACTATACAAGCAGTTTGGGGAACCGAAAGTTATCGTGACAGATAAAGCACCATCAATTGCTAGTGCTTTTAGGAAGTTACAAAAGCAGGGGCTATACAGCGAAACTGAGCACCGGACAGTCAAGTATCTCAATAACTTAATTGAGCAAGATCATAGACCTGTTAAACGTCGAAATAAACTTTATCAAAGTCTTCGTACTGCATCAACTACGATTAAGGGCATAGAAGCATTGAGAGGCATATACAAAAAGAACCGAAGAAATGGAACGCTCTTCAGCTTTTCGGTATCTACTGAAATTAAAGTTTTGATGGGTATACCAGCATAGCCAAAGTATCAGAATGGGACTTTTGTACTCAGTATTGAAACTTTGCAACAGAACCATAATTATTTCCTGGTGCGAGAATAGTTCTAGTTCTGAATCAAATAATGCCTCCCGAGTAACAGGTGTTATCTTTTGTGGTTCATCTAGAACGGTATCAACTCTTTTTACAGGGCGTTCATTTCCTAGAATATCTTTTATATTGTCAATCGTAGTTTTTTTAACAACTTTTTCTGAATCATGCCGTAAAACGAATAAAGCCCCATTTCGATTGAACTTCCAGTTGATAGAATTCATGTATAAAACCATGTCAGGTGTGAAAATGACTGGGTTATCAAACGTTGATTGCATACGATGAAAACTTTGAGCATCACGTGCCACTAACACGAGATTAGGATTTTTCCGGTAAGCCTCTTGACTCTTTTGTTTTTCAATCTCACCATCTTCATTGTCTTCAAAATGTATTGATTGAGGAAATGAAATTGTCAGATTGTTCACAAAAGTTGAAAAAACCTTACGCCGTGCCTCCTCATGATTATGGTACAAATTACCCATATTTCCCCCGCCAGTAAACGCAATAATATCAGAGGACTGTAAATGCTCTTGGACAATGGGAATAGCATAGTCATCGTCTTCTTCAATAATTTCAATATATTGATACTATGGGAATTCGTTTTCAATATATTTTCGTTCTGCTAACGAAACTGCTTGATCCCCCATGTTCGTGTAGCTTGGAACACCAAACATGTAAAATTTTGGTCGATCATTATTAGGAAGTTTGTGCACAACCTCTGTTGTGTTAACATAAAAATTTGCCATGTGAATTAATACCCCTTTTATTTTTATACTTCAGCATTTTCATATGCTTTTTTCATTTTACGACCATTAACAAATATAACGGATAACAAGATACTAAAACCGTTGGTTAGTGCAAAGACGAAGAAAACAATAGCTGTTCCTAACAATGCAATAAGCTGCGGATAAATTAAACTAATAATAAAGTTAGTAATCCACGTTGTCGTTGTTGCGACTGACATAAATTGTGCTTTAACTTTTCCCGGAAACATTTCTGCTAATAATAACCATGTGACCGGGCTAACAATACCTTGATGATTGGCCAAGAATAAAGTCAAAGCGATCAGTACCAATACATTTGTTATGGTCTGCGAAAACATCGTTGTTTTCATAATCAAACCTAATAGTGCTAAGAAAACGACATTGCCAATCAAACCAATAACTAGCATTTTATGATGATTAGCTTTTTCAATCGTACGCGTACCAAAGATACTAGCAATAACTGACACCACACCTATTAAAATATTTGCGTAGAGTGAGCCTCCGGCCCCCATTCCCACATTTTCAAGTAAAATCGTGCCATAATACATGACGGTATTAACACCAGAAATTTGTTGAATCAACGCAATAACTATTCCGGTAGTTAATAAATAAAGTAATTTTTTATTTTTCAAAGCAACCGACCAGCTAAACTCTTGGTCGTCAGATTCATCAATCGTTTCAGTTTCACTTATTACGAGCTGTTTAGTATTGCTGAACCCTAACCGACGAAATAATTGTCTAGCTTTATTAACTCGTCTTTTGAACAAAAGCCACTGCGGACTTCCACTGATTCGAAATGAATTAATCCATAAAATCACCGATGGAATTGCCGCAGATAAGACCATAACACGCCATATAGGACCCCAGTCACCCCAGATGTTTCCTAAAATAGCATTGACAACAAAGGCACTGAGTTGTCCAAGAACAATAAAAATAGCATTCTTATTAACATTCGCACTGCGTAAATTATCTGGCGATATTTCAGCTAGATACATTGGTGAAAGACTCGATGCCGCTCCCACGGCAATCCCTAAAATAAATCTAAAAATAGTCATGAACCAGAAATTAATAGCCAATGCACAAAGAAAGGTTGATATGGTAAAAATAATTGCAATCAAGCGTAGCGTTCTTTTTCTCCCTACTTGATCGGCTATCTTCCCACATCCTAATGCTCCAATACAAGCACCAATTACAAGGGAACTCGATACTACGCCTTGTAAGGAAGGGTTAAGATTAAGTTGATCTGGACGGCTCATAAAAGCTAGCGCTCCATTTATTACTCCTGTGTCGTAACCAAATAAAAAGCCTCCCAAAGATATTACATAAACACAATAATTCAAAAATTTTAAATTAGGTTTTTTACTCGTCATTTTTCTTTTTTCTTTCTTTAATTTTCTATACTGTTTTTCATCAAATTCCTAAAAAGTTTCTAATTTCAAAAAATATTCGCTTAAAAAAAAGCCCAAACACTGTAAAAGCAATTTAGGGCTCGCGTAGTAATCTAAAATCCCATGATTCTAGTATGCCTTCTTATAATCTGCAGTCTGATCATTATGATCAAAAATATTTACTTTATCATTAGATTTAGGATCATCTTTTTTATTTTGCTTTTTTACTTCATTATTTTCTTCTGCTATGATCAAAATTCCCCTTTTATTTCAATGTTTGATTCGAGTTGTGATCCAAGAAACAATAATTACTAGAATAACTGCTCCTATGACAGAAGGCACTAATGCCATGCCAGCAAGACTAGGCCCCCAGTTACCTAACAAACTTTCGCCTAACCATGAGCCAATTAATCCAGCAAGTATATTGCTAATCCAACCCATAGCAGCACCTCGACTAGTAAGCGCTCCGGCTACTGCTCCAATTATTGCACCGACTATTAAGGTCCAAATAATCCCCATTTTCTATTTTCCTTTTGCTTCTAAAATATTTTAATTATATCACTTACTAAATAATATAGTTTAATAATGCTTACACAAATTAATACAGGATATTTTCAAGTTTTTAATGCTCTTATACTAAAAAAATGGACTATTTTTGTTCAGTCCGTAAAATGAAAGTATAGGAGTATTTTTATGTCAATTCGTTATTCACAAGATTTTAAAGATTCACTGGTTAAACTTCACCAAGAAGGACGTTAACTTAAATCATTGGCAGAGGTATTTGGGCCTTCAAAAGATTCTATTGCTCTTTGGGTCAAGCAATTAGAAAATCGTCTCGCTATTTTGGAGGAAGAAAACGAAATTTTAAAGCGAGTGGCCATCTTACTAGCCAAAAAATAGTCCGTAATGTGGGATTGCCGCTTGTTAACCAATTTTTAGCACTAGACTACTCGCTTGTGAGTATTTTAAGTGCACTTAAAATCAAACCTAGTACCTATTACAACTGGCTCCATTGGTAGCCCAGTCGACAAGCAAAGCGTAGAGAATCCCTAAAACCTTATATTTTAGACGTTTGGAAAACCTTTAAATTTTATGGCTATCGTCGTATTGCTGCTTATAGTCAACAAACCGACGGGCCGAAAGTATCTGAGTATATGACACTCAAATTGATGCGTGAATTAGGGAATAAATCCCGCATGCAAAAACGTTATCGCAAGCCCAAAACTGTGGTGACTGTTGATCAAAAGCCCAATCTATTGACTCCTGAGCAGGTTAATCCGCCAAAATTTTATTATACACTTACATTTACCGATTATTTTAATGTGGGCAAGCTGCTGGCATCTTAAACAGCAGATAAAAATCTATAAATCATTATTAAAAGTTTTCACTAAAGTAACCTGCTTTAGTCTATTTTCTCCCCAGTCATTTAAAGCAACTATGATGGGAATTAAAGTTTCTCCTATATCCGTTAGTTGATATTCAGTGTGTTTTACTTTACCAGTTAAGTATTCTCGTTTATAAACAATTTGGTCCGCCATTAACTCATTCAGTTGGTTTGATAAAACTTTTTTACTGATGCCCTTCAGATTTTTCATAAAATATGAAAAGCCATGTGGCCCATCATTTATTAAGATCCATAATATTAATAATTTATGCTTACCGCTAAACATTGATACTGTAAATTCTTTAGTACAATCAAAATTACCATTACTAAGTTTTTTCATAACAGTATTTCGAAAATAATCTGACATCATATGGATGTAAGCTGATTCCTGAGACAACTTTTAAGAGAGGGTATAATGAATAAATCGTCTCTCAAAAGGAAGAAATTTTTACATGCCAACTCGTTACGACAAAGAATTCAAACAAAACATTATCAACCTATATAAGCAAGGCGAATCAGCTGCCCAACTGGCCAGAGAATATGGCATTGGCTATTCAACAGTTCATAAGTGGATCCAGGGCCAGGCCAAAACTCAATCCGGTAAATCGCCAGACGAAATCAAAGCGATGGAAAAGCGACTGGCTTCGCTGTCTGAGGAGAAAGGAATCCTAAAAAAAGCCCTGGGCTTCCTTGCGCAGAAGTAACCAATATCTTTGATTACATTCACCAAGAAGGCCATCACCACCAGGTAACCAAGATGTGCCGAATCCTCGGTGTTTCCAGAGCTCAGTATTATCGTTATCGATCCCCCCAACCTTCAAAACGCCGGGCCGAAGATGCGGACTTGAAACAACGGATTCTGCGGATCTTTGCGGAATTTAAGCAGCGATACGGTGTTATGAAGATCCACCATGAATTGAATCTGGAACTTCAACCACTGCAGCTTCGGTGCAGTCCACGACGGATTTTCCGGCTCATGAAGGAACTGGATATCCACTCCGTTACCGTCAATAAGTGGAAAGCGGCTTCGGCTTCCAAAACCAAGGTTGAACAGCGTCCCAACTTGCTTAAGCAGGATTTCTCGACCACTGGTTTAAATCAAAAATGGACCGCTAATATGACCTATATTCAAACGAAGCGTAATGGCTGGTGTTACTTATCAACCATCATGGACCTGCACTCACGACGGATTATCGGCTATTCGTTCTCAAAAAAGATGGATACTGATTTAGTCTTAAAGACCCTGGAAAGCGCGGTTAAAAATCGAACCATTACTGGGGACCTGATTATCCATACGGATTTAGGATCACAGGATACCAGCGATGATTACAATCAACGTTTAACTGAACTACATATCCGCCACTCATACAGCCGTAAGGGTTGTCCGTATGATAATGCGCCAATGGAATCCTTTCACGCTTCCCTCAAAAAGGAATGTGTTTATCCAGTGCCGGTCTTTGAAGATTATGAAACTGTCGCTGCCGTCCTTTTTGAATATGTGCATGCTTTCTACAATAGGAAGAGAATTCATAGTTCACTGGGCTACCAGACCCCCTTACAAGTTGAAATTGCAACACTTACGAGCCAAATGGCCGCCTGATTTAATGCTTTCCAGGGTTCAAATAAGTTATTAATCGCGATTAATGATTTATTTGAGCTGTGGAAGGTAAACGCGGTTCTGAATGTCTCTTAAAATCTGTCTCAAATATTGACTTCAATCCAATTCTTGACGCTACCTTAATAATGTAACGGAATATAATTATTTATGGTTCCTTTAAAAGATATAAAAACTTGCCTTAAGTGGAGGTTAATAGTGCTAACGTGTGAACTATTACACTTTAATTTGTTTAATCCGGATTAGAGTTCAAATCAAATTTATAAGCTATATTATAATATTAAACCAACAGTATAGATGTAACAATAGAGTGTACCCTAATGTAACAATGAAGAAATTTTGATTATTAAGCAATCAATTGTGTTACAATAGGGTTGTTACAAAAACGAGGAGATTTTAAGAGAAAAATGAAAATTGGATATGCCCGAGTTTCTACTTCGGATCAAAATTTAGATCGACAGATTGTGACTCTGAAAAATTCAGGGGCACAAAAGATTTTTGAGGAAAAAATATCCGGGAAAAATATAGAACGACCACAATTAAAAGCGCTCCTAGATTATATCCATGACGATGATGTTGTTACAGTATTGAGTTTGGATCGCTTAGGACGTAATTCAAAAGATTTAACAGAAGTGATTGACCAAATTAGACGAAAAGGTGCAGTTCTAGATGTTTTAGACTTACCCACGTTTGCAGGCGTCGAAGATGGTAACTTAAGAGCATTGTTGACTAATTTGGTTTTAGAAATATATAAATATACTGCTGAAGAAGAACGACGTAAAATTCTCAGTCGTCAAAGACAAGGTATTAAAATTGCGAAGAAGAAGGGAATATATAAGGGAAGAAAAAAAGAATATTCACCTACTGGGTCTAAACGCTTCCTATATAATGGTGTAGTTAATGGTTTAAAAGAAGGAAAAAGTATAGCCCAAATTTCTCGAGAAGTTGGTATTGAACGGATCCAAGTTTATAGAATTCGGGATTATGCAAAGAAAATTAATGCGTTGTAGTTGCGTTCAATAAAAAATTCACGTTTTTATCTGAATGACAAGAAGATTAAAAAAATCTTAGAAGAAAGAGTTTAGCTTGCTGAACTCTTTCTTCTAAGATGATCTGGTAATATTTTATCTAATTCTTCTTCTGTAAAAAATTGTTCTTCTTCAGATTTTAATGCTCTTTGTGCTAATTTATAACTTTTACTATCTGTTTTTGAGGCACTTATATATATTTCATGGGTTTCATGCATTAATGTATCTCTTTCGTTTGTAATATCGTTAATACTCAAGCGATTTAAATCTGTTAGTAAACTTACATATTTTTCTCTAACTAGCCACAACTTATCTGCAATGTTTTGATGATTTTTAGCTTTCGCAAATTGCAATAGTAAGTTAGCCAGTGCCGATAAAGCACACAGACGAAAGGGCTCATGGGAGTTCCAGGTGGATCAGGATTAGGCGGCGCGGCCTTTGCGCGCACGTGCTAATTCCTTTCGAAATACTTCAGCTGGTGTACAGAACTTAAGTAAGCGGCGCGGGAGATGGTTGAGCCGAGATTCAGCTTGACGGGCCAGACTGGGTGTAGCTAGATCGAGTGATTGCCCCTTAGGAAAGTAACGTCTGAGTATACGATTGTGGACCTCATTAGTGGCGCGTTCGGCCGAGCTATAAGGGTGGGCATAATAAGTCTCGGCAACACCCTCAAGCGCAGCCGTTAGCGTGGTGAACTCTGTTCCGTTATCCGCCGTAACTGTCCGCATAACGTCACCGAATTCAGCCGTAATATTTTGCATGGCATAAGCCACAGATTCAGCGTCTTTACCCTCGATCAAGCGGACAATCTCATAGCGCATTTTACGTTCGGTAAACGTTAATAGGACACTCTCGCTACCAGCACGTTTGCCAATGACAGTATCGATCTCAAAATGACCAAACTCGTGGCGCGTTTCTACTCGCTTTGGCCGTTCTTCAATACTACGACCGAGTAGGCGCTGATGTTGGTGCGAGTGGTGCTGGGTCGTCCGGCGTTTTGTTTTTTCCAGCAGATCAAGGTTACGGATCTCCAATAGTTGCGCATCGATATAGTTGTACAAAGTCTTCGTACAGACCATTTTGGCCGGCTTAAATAACCGGTGCTTACGGGCATAACCAACAGCAGCGTCCGGAGACCAGCCCTCATGGCAGAACTTATCATCAAAGTAGGCTAAGAAGGCCGTCAATTGGCTAAATTTTAATGGACGTCCACAGTTTTGCCGCTTTATTTCATAGCGATTCTGAGCGGCTTCAGGGCTGTAAATTTCAAAGTAGTGTTTCTGATTATTAACGCGTTTAACTTGCGTGACTCGACCACGCTTGAGCTCATTATTGACGGTCTGGTGGCAGACGCCTAATCGAATCGCTATTTGCCGTGCTGAGCATCCTTCAATGTGCCAAGCGGCGATTTGACCGCGTTCGATTTCCGATAAATGGTGACCTTTTGGGCGTGGTGTGATAGACTGTTCTTGCATCAAGACGAAAACTTCTTTCATTGTTTGTTGTAGGAACTTCAATGATACCTGAATTTTTCGTCTTGGTGTTTTTTTTTTACCATTTTGGCTGCGTGGCTAACTTAATTATAAAACGCGCGTCCCTTCGATAACTAACGGTTTTCTAATATTTGTGGTAGTAATAGTATAGCTCAAATTTAACGCAATTTCAGTTTCCGCGCAAATAATCGTCTCAAAAATTATCATTCTTGACATGCGACGCGTTATTTGACGTTAGTCATGGTTTAAACGTGCTTATTAGTTGGTTTGTTGTTCGTCCGCCGATGTGCGTCCTAACGTGCCAACACGTGTGTACGCCGATTTCAGTATATTCAAGCATTAAAATGTGGTGTCGCAGCCAGCTGGAGTGCAAGTTGAGTTGCACGTTCGAGCGAATCGTTTGTTTGTTGTTCCCAGCGGGCCGCGAGTGTGTTGGCCGGGTCGTGCAGACTAGTTAAGATATGTTGGGCGACTTGCAACGCGTGTGGTTGATGTAAACTGGTAGCCATAGTTTGTAGCGCGTCAGCTAGTTGTTCGCCTTCAGTTAGCTGTCGAGTCACTTGCATGGGGGTTTCGATGGCAACTTGTTCGTTGGCGCGCTGACCTGCCTGAATCCAATTATCCGTACTAGCTGGCACTGGTAACCAGAGCATCAGTAAAACGAACCACGTTAAGCAGGTCAGTTGGGACAGATCAACGCCCGCACCGGCCCATGGGTTCAGGTCTAAGTTACGTAATTCCAAGTATTGAATCCCATCCTGACATAGTTGTGAATGACCACCGGCATGACGCAATCGAACCTGACCGTAAAATTCCTTGGTCGCACTTAATTTTCCATTATCGACGGCCGCTTGCAGTGTTTGAAAATAGTCATTTAACGACGCGTACGAGACCGTAACACCCGGCCGATTGGTATACCCGCTAGAACTGTTGCGTAAGCTTCGAACGGGCTGGGCTGGTGGCGTAAGACCAGACTGTGGCCAGCAGCGTGGTGAGCAGCCATAAAGATACGTCAGTAGCCAGCGATAGTGCAAATAATTCTGCGCAATGTGCAGGTAACAGCGATTTTGAAAGGTAGTGAAATCACGACTATCTGTCTGGGCCTGATACAATCCCATCATCAGACTAGCCGCTAAGCTTACATTACAGTGAACACCTGACAACATTTGACGTCGTCGGCCATAGCGGTGAGCAAGTCCTTGTCGATAGGCGACAGCGGCCGCATCCAACTTAGCAATTGGAATATCCCGGTCTTCTCGTGGAAGTGTGGGCGGCATGCTTAGCGGCCAAATCAGTTCAGGCAGAAGCCCTTGCCGGACTTGTTGTGTGAGCATCGTTAAGGCGTGCAACGCAGCAACCGCACTTGCTTGCGGTTGGGTGACTAACTCCAACTGTGTCTCCGCAAAGTCCCGTTGCAGGCCGGACAACTCGCTGATAAGTGTTGGTGATAATGCCGTATCCGCCAAATGACCGGTCACCGTTACCCGCTGGCCTTCCCGTTCCAGCCCAATCTGAACAACCTGTGCATTGATCAACGCCTTATTTTCCATTAATAATTGTTGCCACTCCATCCACTCACCTCGCTGATTCAATCTAAATTTATCGTAGCATAGTCCCGACCTTGGTTCACTGATTATGACCTATTATTTAGCTGACTTACCATTACGAAATGAGTTTCCGCGCGTCCCTGCTTGATCATCCAAAGGATCAAAAAAACGAGTACCCAGTATTACCGGGTACTCGTTTTTAGGGTAATAATATCGGGTCTAGAATTTTTGGTGTTGGAAAGTATTTCCATTCCAAAAGTACTAGGCCCTAATTTAAAAAGCCATTGATAATGGATCAAAAACGGCCACTAGGGTATACCCTATTGGCTAGATTGGTTTAGTCAAACAAAAATCGCCGGCCATTAGCTGGTAAACTAATTGGGTTTACCAAGACTGATGACCGGTGATTACAATTATCGTTTTTAAACGGTGCGATGCATACTTCGTTCGATGACTAATAAAATGACGAACCAAACGACTGAACCGATGACTGCCCAACGGTTAACTTGATCAAAGCACAAGACGACCGTCACCGCGATAAAGAAGGCCAAGGTCGCGATGTTGGAAACAGGGAACAGTGGCAGTTTAAACGGATTATGCGTACTGTCAGTGGTTCGTTTGTAAACGTAATGGCACACCAACAAGGCACACCAAACAATGATGAAGTTGGTCGTTGCCACGTTAGAGATCAACGTGAAGACGGTACTTGGAATCACGTAATTCAACGCCACGATCACCAGTAAGATCAATGATGAGAATAACAATGAGCGGGCGGGAACGTTGTAACGATTGACCTTTCCCATCCATTTCGGCGCGTTGTCACCGTGCGCAAGTGTAAATAGTGTTCGACTCGTACTGAAGATGGCACTATTACAAGCCGAGAGCGCCGCGGTCAGAACCACGAAGTTGATAATGCTGGCCGCGGCTTTGATCCCAACGTCGCTGAAAACTTGCACAAAGGGTGACTGACTGGTCGTGATCTGATCCCAAGGATAAATTGCCATGATCACGAATAAAGCGCCCACGTAGAAGAATGAGATTCGAATAGGTAAGCTATTGATGGCCCGTGGTAATTCTTTTTCTGGGTTTTCGGCTTCCCCAGCTGTAATTCCAACCATTTCGATGCCCGTAAACGCAAAGATAACGAGCGAAAACGACATCAAGAAGCCCTGGACACCTGTTGGGAAGAAGCCTCCGTGACTGACCAAATTTGTCACCGAGACCGTTTGCCCACCGACATGGGCCGATGAACCAATCAAGATAGCCCCCGTCACGATCAAAGCAATGACAGCCACCACTTTAATCATCGAAAACCAATATTCTAGTTCGCCAAACGCACTGACGGAGAGCATATTGAATACTAATAAAATCAAAATAATTATTAAGGGTGTCACCCACTGCGGGATCCACGGAAACCAGTAACGAATGTAGATACCACTCGCAGTCAAGTCAGCCATAGCTAAACTGATCCAGCAGAGCCAATAGGTCCACCCAATGGCAAACTCGAAACGTTTACCTAAATATCGATTAATGAATTCTAGAAACGAATGTAAGCACGTATCCGACAATAATAGCTCGCCCAGTGCTCGCATCATCAAGTAACAGAAGAAACCGCCAATGGCATAAGCCAACAAGATCGACGGCCCCGCCTGTTTGATTGCTGAACCGGATCCTAAAAAGAGCCCGGTTCCAATCGCGCCACCAAGCGCAATCATCTGCACGTGACGGCGTTTTAGTTTACGGGCAAGTTGCTGATTTTCCATATGACCTCAACTTTCCTTTAATCCAATTTGATAATAATTTTCATAAAAATACAGATTTTTTCACGTTCATTCATTTTATGATAAAATAATCGGTTCTGTTGCGAAGTTTGAAAATCAAACGCGCCCTCTCTGAACTCCAAATATCTTAGGCTGTTATTCCCATTAATACCTTGATTTCAGTAGACACCGAAAAGCCGAAGAGCGTTCCATTTCTTCGGTTCTTTTTATATATTCCTCGAATGGTCTCCATGCCCTTAATCGTGGAAGAGACTGTACGGAGACTTTGATAAAATTTATTTCGTCGTTTAATAGGTCGATGGTCTTGTTCTATTAAATTGTTAAGATACTTCACAGTTCGGTGCTCTGTCTTAGTATATAAACCCACACTCTGTAACTTTCTAAAGGCGGAGCCAAGAGAAGGTGCTTTATCGGTCACAATTGCTTTCGGCTCACCAAACTGTTTATGGAGTCGTTTTAAGAAAGCATAGGCTGCTTGCGTATCCCGTTTCTTTCGTAACCAGATATCTAAGGTTAAGCCGTCCGCATCAATTGCACGATAAAGATAATGCCAACGTCCCTTAATTTTGATATAGGTTTCGTCCATTTTCCATGAATAGAAGGATTGTCTATTTTTCTTCTTCCAAAGATAATAGAGGACTTTGCTGTACTCTTGCACCCAACGATAAATCGTAGTATGACAAACATTTATTCCACGATCATATAACAATTCCTAAACTTCACGATAGCTTAGATTGTAACGCAGGTAGTAACCAACAGCGACAATAATGACGTCTTTTTTGAATTGTTTGCCTTTAAAATGATTCATTACTCTGTCCTCTCTGCCTTTTTTCTAAATTTTACACTAAAATAGATTTTTTGGAAAACTTTGCAACAGAACCACCTAATCTATTAACTGAAAGCGTGCTTATAATGCGTTTCTCAAACATCAAAACATAAAAAAGCACCTATTTCTAGGCTTTTTCACGAAAATGGTTACGGTGTAACTATATATTTTTACATTTTTGAATTCGCCTACTACTTTATCTATGAAGCGTACCACCACGACGTCCATGTTTATGATGTTGACGTTTCTTTTTATCTAACTCGTATTCCAATTCCTCTTGTGCTTTCCTTTGTTTGTTCAGCTCATAATCTTGGGTATTTGAATAAAGCACGCTCGTTAAGGCATCTGATAATAATGTACTCATATACTTTATTGGGGTATTTTCATTATAATTAACGGCTCTGTACCCTTCTATATTCTCTTTTCGGAAATCATCACTCCTTAAATTATGTTGTTTTACTGCCTGCTTAGCCTGTTCAATTTGCTTAGCAGAAATATTTTTATCTTGTCCTGCTTCACCAATAAACAACTGTTGTGTGCCTCTATTGTTCAACACACGTAACAAATTAGCGTTTTTAATCTCATCTGGTTTAACCTGTCCGCTTAAATAAGCAAGTCCTTGTACATGCTCTTGCGTTGTAAATTTTTCTGGTGGATTGTTTTTTAGACGGGTTATATCCTGTTTCTCCAGTGGTTGAAGCTCAGGATTGTAATAAATAACTGCCGTATATAATCGCTCTTTTTCAGTCATTTTTACTTTGTTTAAGTCTATATCAGGAAAAGACTTAGTTAGAACGCTGTTGTATTGTGTATCAACCACTTTTTTAACTTCATTAATTGCTGAAAGTTCTTTAATGCTTCGCTTTAATACGTTTTGTTCATTTTCTTCAAAACCGTTTAGTAAAGCACCTTTTGTTAGCTTAATATCTTTAAAGCGGTAGCCTTTTTTAGCCAAAATATCGCTAGTATTTTCCTTGACTCGCTGTTCTTGCTTTTCAAGCATTAACCAACTAACGAATGGACGCTTAGTAAATGTTAGAATTTGTTGATTTATAATATTAGTTCTTATCATTGCCAAGCGATCTTTTAATTCGTTTCCTGCAAATACCTTTTGTTCACTATCTGTTTCTTTAATTAGTTCACGTTTTTCTGCCATTGTTACCCGTTCAAAATCAATATCAGGGTAAAGTTTTCTAACTGTTCGATTAACTACTTTATCTAGCAACTGATTAGCTTCTGCTAATGAATTTTCTTGTTGATTAATAGTTATTAGTTGCTTTGTCATATCCTGTCCAATTGCTTGCTTAATCATAGTGCTATTTTTCCAATTAAATAGCATACGTTGTTTTTCGTCTAAATTTTCTAGGCTAACAAATGTTTTTAATTCTTTACTTAGTTGAGAAACCATACGTTTCTCATCAAACGAATAATGACGTTGTAGGGTTTGTATACGACGTTCATTATGAATTTTATCATTCACATTTTTTACTTCTGATTTTGCTTGACGTTGTAGCTTAACACTACGGTTAAATTCTTGGCGATTTTCTCTCTGTGAATTAACCCCTTCATGTTGCGTTGCAACTTCATCTATTCCCTGTTCTTCATATGACTTTTCACTAATACGGTCTAGTAAATTTTTAGACTCTAAAACTTTATTAACAGCGGTAGCCCAATTGTGACGCCATTCAGTTATTTTTTCTTTTTTATCCCAATCAACTAACCAAATTTTCTTCTGTCTTGGAAAGCCACTTTTAGTAAATGTTTTATTTCCATTTTCATCTAAAATATATTGTGTTTTTGCCTTTAATCCCCATGTTCCGTCAGGATTAAACGGGCGGTTTGTTAGCATAACATGCGCATGCGGATTATCTGTATTATCTCTGTGAATAGCAACATCTGCTACCATGCCTGCATTAACAAAATTTTCTTGTACATACGCTGTCAATAATTCTTTTTGTTCTTCCGTTGATAATTCGATAGGTAAAGCAACATTAAATTCTTTTGCGTAACGTGAATTTGCTTTACGGTCTTTGTCTTCAACTTCATTCCATAATTTTTGCCTATCTTTTGCCCAATCAGGGGCATTTTTTGGTGTTAAAATAAATGCTTCTGGTTTAACATCTCTTGCATAAGAATAGGTCTTACCCTCTTTATCAGAAAACAACTTTTCGCCACTTCGATAACTCGCACTAGCAACCGCACTACGCATTTTTCCTGCGCTTATATTTTGAAAACTCATATGAAAAATTGCCATGCTGTTGTCTCCTTTCTTTTGAGGGTTTGGTTTTTGGTTTTTGTTGTCGCCATAGGCGACTTCTGATACAGGATTTTGGGGTTAGCACAACATAGAATTAATTCTATGTGTAAGTGCGCATTAACCTCGTTTCACTCGGTCTTCTGATTCTCTTAACTTTAATTTAGTGTATGCCTTCCGCTTCGCTATTTCAAATTTTATACTTTGAATTAACGTTTCCTATATGATATAGTTTCGGTGATTATTTCTAATATTATTGGAGGGATCGTTATGTCTCAAAGTAACTTAGAAAAACAAGAAGCTAAATTAAAAGCCCTTAATCAAAAAATTAAGGACGAAAAAAATAAGATTGAACAACGGATAGGTAAACAAATCATCAGTCAAGCCAATTTAGATTATGCTAATTTATCTAATGACAATATCAAGTCCTTATCCAAAAAAGTATCCGAGTTTTTAAAGGAAAAGTCCGTAGATCATTAGCCATACGAGATGGGGAATTCCATGCCTAATCAATATGAAAAACTAATTGAACAACAAGCGCGTTTAAAACAAAAAATTGAGCGGGAAGATTTTAAATTACGGCAATCTAAATACTATGAAAATCGGCAAGCCCGCAAAGCCCGTTCTCGCCGATTAATTCAAAAAGGAGCTTTATTAGAAAAGTACTTTCAAGCTAATAACCTCTCGGTCGAACAAACCGAAGAACTTTTAAAAACATTTGCTGACTATGTTAACGCCCATAAACCGGATAAATTAAAAAACGATCAACCTAATAACTAGGCCGATCGTTTTTATTTTCAGGATTGTTTTTTGGCTTAATTTATGGATTGTGTTTAGCAAAGTCTTTTAACTGTTTTTGAATTCTTTGTGTAAGCTCTGCTTTACTTTCTTTGTGCTTCCTTTTACTTGATCGCTGTTGAATTATCTTTTGACCCTTACCTCTTCTTTTTGATTTTAGGTCAAGCGTAAAATCTGAAATTTTATTTTGATCTAGCTTACTTAAATGACCGATTTCTTTAAAGTTTAAACTGGCTTTGGGAAAGCGATAGATATTACCAAGATCGACCCAGGAAGGTTTCTTCAACCCAGCGGATTGCCAATCTTGAATCGGATAATATTGTTGCTTGATATAAGCCGACTTCTTTTCATACTGACTAGTAATTTTAAAAGCCTCGACCGTCTGTTCTGATACCCGACGAATTAAAACTGGCCGAGACTTGCCACCGTTAGTTTCTACAAAACTAACGTATAGGCTGACTAAGTCATTAGTCCTCATCTGGATCGTTGAGCCAATCAGCGACCTCTTTAGCGTCTTTGAACTCGGTGACTGGTGTCCCTTCGGTCGCCTTTAAAAAGCGTAGATTAGCTCTTTCTTCTTCGCTTAAAGACGCATTAAAAGGTAAAGCACCATTAGCAACAATCCGCTTGTAAAACATGTTAATGGCCGTGGTTGGATTTAAGCCCAATTCGCTTAAAACTGCTTCGGTATCATCGGCCAAATCTTTATCAATCTTGACTTGGACCCGTTTCTTTTCCTTAACTGCCATGATTGTCTCATCTCCTTTATTTTACTACTACCATTATACTACCTTTTGAGTACCTTATCAATAGATAAAGCCCTGGCCTCAAATCACTTGAGCTTGGCGTTGATCTAAAGGTTGAACTTTTGGGCTGGGGTCTGTACTAGAATTTCGGACAGAAACATAAGAGAATTGATTTATCCAAAAGGAGTCCTCAAAATGACCTATTCACGCAATCGCTACGACCAAGATTTTAAGAAAAATTAGGGAGGCTTAGATGCCTTTTTTGTACTGAATTGATGATAGTGGCTGTCATGAGGACTGATCAATATGTGGTTGCGGGAAAGTGTTGGTTCGATTTAACGATACCGGCACCTGCGTTATAATGGAGTCAACTTATGGTCATGAAATGTGATAGGCTATTGTAAATGGTCATAAATTGTTTACCGCAGCGTACGATAGGAGGAGTGTTCATTATGCAATTAAAATTAGAACGGATTTACATGAAACCAGTTGATACGGATGGTTATCGGGTGTTGGTAGATCGCTTGTGGCCCCGGGGTATTTCGAAGGTTAACGCTCAGTTGGACAATTGGGTAAAGGAAATTGGCCCGTCGACTACGTTACGTAAGTGGTTCAATCATGAACCAGCGAAATATCCCGAATTTGTCGATCGTTACCGGGCTGAATTGGATGAGAATCCCCTGACGGCCAGCTTTATTAGTCAAGTTGCTGAACAACTGACGAAGACGAATGTGATCTTATTGTTCGGTGCCAAGGATGAACAACATAATCAGGCAGTGGTACTGCGTGATTACCTGAAGGATAGTGGGCAATTACCAATCGCTTAATATAAATTGCGTAATATTGGTATAGATGAAATTGGGATTAGGCCTGCAATAAACTGCGCCCATCGAATTATTTTAATTATTTTTTGAAAACGCTAGCAATTAGCTGCGAATTTTGCTATGATTATGTTATTAATTAATGACGTCAACTATTACAGTGCACAATAATGGGGGCTACATTGTTAGGCAAGCAAGATTGGGGATAATTTTATGATAAACTTATGTGTGTTACCAAGTACCGCAAGTTGTCGCAAGGCCCACCGGTGGTTACTCGAACATCGGATCCCGTTTCATGAACGTAATATGAATGCATAGCCGTTAACGGAGACTGAAATCAAGCACCTGCTACAGTACACGTACAATGGCATTGATGATTTTATCAGTACTAAGTCCAATGCTTATCACCAACTGAGTAAGACGACACCGATTGAAGATATGCCATTAAGCGAAGCTGTTCGGGTATTAAGCCAAACACCGCAATTATTGCGGCGGCCAATTATTTTTGACGATCACCGACTTCTGTGCGGCTTTAACCAAGATGAGATTCGGATGTTTATTCCACGTGAACAGCGCGTACTCAAGATGCAAGCAATGTCAGAACTGGATTGTTTTTAACAAAGTCATTTAGTTGTTTCTGTATAGCGGCTTCAAAGGTAATTTTTGGATTTATCCAAAGAAAGTTACGCAAATTATTTTTGATCACCTGGTCATGATCTCGTCTGTAAGCTGACACAAATTTTTGGCTATTATCATAGATCACGACATTATCAGCTTTGAATGCGACTGCTACTAAATTATGATTTGATTGACTATAACGTTTTTCAACAACTTCATCTGGTACACCGTGCCCACCTTTTTGACCTGTTCATGAACCCGATTAATTGCTACTTTTTTGTTTTTTAACGCCACGTATAAAAGCGTGACCTCAAACCCATTTTGGTGAGCCCGCTCGATTAAATTTAATTGTGCCTTTCCTTGACCAGATAAGGTTGTTTCAACATGAATACTCTGCCCAGCATTTAAAGCCGCGTGGAGTTGTTTTATTTCTTCGCGCATTGCCCCTAAAGTTATCACGATTTTTATGCCAATCGCCACCCATTTTTTGGAGGATTTCATCGGCATTTAATCGTTTAAAGTGAGTAAACAATTCGGGTCTCGCGCGATATAAAGTGCTTTTACCAGCGCCGCTTATCCCAGCCACGATGATGTATCTCTTTGGCTCACTCATGTTAAATCACAAAATGCTTTTCGTTGATAATTTGCTCTTGGCGTTTATCTAAGTGTGTAACGCGTCAAACAGCTTGCGTTTATCAGGATCTGGGTTATGGGCTGCTTGTTCCCAAATGCCTTGAATATCGACGACCCAGGGGTCAGCCAGCAATTGCTCTATTTTTTCGACTTCTTCGCTGGGTTTGATCATTTAAAAGGCTCCTTTCACATTCCCTTAGTTCAGTCATCGCCAATTCAGCCACTCAAGGTGCCTATTTTTGCTTCTAAGCGATTTTAAAACGATTTTAATAATTATGCATGTAACACTTAAAACGGCTTAAATGAGTCCATGTGACGTTTAATTCCAAGAACGCCCATTGTCAGTGTTCTGTTCTTCGGGGTGTTTGGCCGCATATTCTCTAGCCGCTTGTTTATCCCACCAAACGCCAAATAGGTTTTGCATGGTGCCGTACAAGTAGTTTTCCACATTCTTGATATGCTTCTCATTGCTTCTTAGGGCGTTAAAGCAGCGTCTCAAGGCTTTAGTCATCAAAGGTTTTAGTTCTTCGTCGTCAAGTGGGATTATGACGCCAATATCTTGATGATCCTTTTCAACTCGGTACTTAGCATTTAAGATAATGCCAATGAAGCGCCGCATTTGTTGCGGGGTACGGCACCAAAAACTAAGTAGTTGCACGGCTTCGGGTTCTAAGAAAACGGGGAGCCCACTGTCTTCATCAGTTAAGAAGTCATTAGCATGGTTCACCAAATCCTTGTTTTGCTTTTCTAGTTCTGCTGGTGAGAATTAGGCTGTGGAAAAGTCCAACTTTTGAGTATCTATATTATATCTATTAGTATCTATATTATTAGTATAGTCTGGATCTTGTCTCTTTTTGAGAAGTCCGCTTGTACCAAGGGGTTTAGGCGATTTTATTGGCTCTCGCTTAATATAAACGTCTTTTGCTGTTACTTCCAAATCTGCCAAATATAATCTATTTGGTTCGTTTTTGCCTGATCTTGGATTAAAACCCATATGTTTTTGATACAAAAGGTTTGCGTCCATTAATTCGTGTTTAATCTTATTGATTTTATTATTTGACCAGTTTCGTAAAATCTTTGGTAGCGTCAAGAATCTTGTGTAAATGCATAAAAGATTTCTGAATTGTATAGAAATAGGGAATGCCTTCCCTTATGATATTTAGTAATCACAGAAAACATCACAGGAGGCATTC
Organism: Pediococcus sp. AC40; assembly: GCF_030252485.1. Lineage (NCBI taxonomy): Bacteria > Bacillati > Bacillota > Bacilli > Lactobacillales > Lactobacillaceae > Pediococcus > Pediococcus sp. AC40. The sequence goes on along the minus strand of NZ_CP127013.1, from coordinate 3,172 downwards.
CCCATGAATGAACTCACCACAGAAATTATCGCTGCACTAGCCCAAAAGCAAGATTTGGACGAAGTTTTTCGTCACCACCTCGAAATTGCGATTAACCAGCTGCTTCAAACCGAATTGGCAGATTTTTGGATTACGAACGCTACTCATACGCTGGGATTAACACTGGTAATAACCGCAACGGCAGTTATGAGTGCTCGTTTGATACGAAGTACGGCCAACTTAACTTAACCATTCCTCGAGATCGCAATGGCCGGTTTGAAAATCATACCTTGCCAGCCTACGGTCGGCATAGTGATAATTTAGAAACAACGGTCATTCAGTTGTATACCAAGGGAATTACCACTGCTGAAATTGCCAAACTCATTGAGAAAATGTACGGTGAATGTACGGTGCTCACTACTCCAAAGCCACGGTTTCCAACATGACTAAAGCCGTCAATGAACAGGTTCAAGCTTTCCAGCAACGTCGACTGGCTTCACAATATGCGGCCATCTTCTTAGATGCCACTTACTTGCCGTTAAAGCGGGATACCGTTCAAAAAGAAGCCGTTCATCTTGCGATTGGCATTCGTCCAGATGGTACGAAAGAAGTGCTGAACTACCAAGTGGCGCCAACAGAATCGACTGTAATCTGGACTGAACTGCTGGGAACCTTGATCAAGCAGGGCGTTAAAGATGTGCTGTTGTTTGTGGCCTATGGGTTAGTTGGTTTGGATGAAGGCTTGAATCGGCATTTCCCTAAAGCCAAACGACAACGTTGCCTGGTTCATGTTGGGCGGAATCTGATGAACAAAGTTCGCGTAAAAGACCGCAAGGCCGTGATCAGTGACTTTAAACAAGTTCATCGGGCCGCCAACCGTGAAGCAGCCGAACTGAAACTGAATGAGTTCGCCAACAACTGGCATCAGACCTATCCCAAATTAATCAAAGATCTGCTTAAAATGCCGAATTTACTCACTTTCATGGACTTTCCACCAGCTATCCGGCAATCACTATACTCCACTAACCTGATTGAGAACTTTAATAAGCATCTCAAGCGCACCACCCACCACAAAGAACAATTTCCAACGGAAGATTAACTGGATCGCTTCCTGGTTTCTCAGTTTAATGTTTATAACGAGAAGTCTCTGAAGCGGATCCAACGAGGGTTCAAAGGACTCCAGGACACCTTGGAAGCATCATTTATTTAAGTTAGATACATATTATATGTACGAAGGCATTTCATTTACACAAGATTCTTGACGCTACCCAGCTTACGATTTGGCCCTAACATACGGTGTTCAAGTGATCGATCGACAAGAACTATTTAATTTCATCAACAACCTCTGTCCAGAGCTCCTACCCAAACTCCAATATCAACAATCCATAGCTAAATTACCTGAAATATGTCCGACCTGTCAGCAGCCCGCTATACATCTCAAGGGACCTCATGGTATGTACTACAAGTGTGTAAACTGCAAACATACATTCAACCCTAAACCCTAAAAAGTAAAAACAAGAAGATCAATAAGTTTAAACTAACTTAATAGTCTTTTTTTACAAGATTGTATACCTAATAAGACCATACTGAGGTTCAAGAACTAGGTATATATGAAATATATAAAAAATCTAATGGCAATTGAGAGCACAAATTATTCAATAAATCTCCATCTCCCAATATCTTCGTCATAGCCCTCTACTAGCGGATTAAATACCGATAATTCCTCTATAAACTTCGTTGTTTCTAACCCTAAGTGTTGCTTTAGGTAACTAATCCACTGATCCTTTAACTGCTGATTCTTATCAAAAAGAGCCTTTAATGCCATTGACAATGTTGCTAATTTAGAAGGCTTATTACCTCTACCTTTTTTGATCACAAGCTTATTAGATTTGACAGCTTGCTTAAGTACTCGATTCAAACTCGCTGCTGAAATATTTAATTCCTCTCTAATTCTGCGGGTGGAAATTTCAACACTATCTTTATCAATTCCAATACGATTAATTAAGTCAATAATGTCCTGGAGCCATTCATTCTTATGACTGTAGATGCGTTCTGATCGGCTCTTCGCATACTTGTACCACTTAACCTGGCTTTCTTGCTTTACAATGCGTTTCTCAGCATAAGTCGCCCACGTATCAATAAGTTCATCAATGTAAATCTTGGCGGCACCTTTATAATTACCCGAAAAGGCGTCCCGAACACATCTTTGCATGTCTCGAAGCTCCAAAGGTGCTTCTAAGGACGAATTAAATTCATCTAGTAAATCAAAAGTCTCAGCTTCTGTTTTACCTGAAGAATAACATGCTAATGCTAAAGTAAGAATTGTATTATGTCTTCCAAGGCCTTGGCCTGGCATAATTTTTCGCTTACCTAGCATAATTTTGAACCAGGCTTGATCACATTGCTTACGATAAATTCCCTGGCTCCCCTGGCTAGATACAACCTTTAATTTTAATTTTCTATCAGCATCTACTTGTTTACTATATTCTTGACTCCAGGTTAAAAGAGTAGCAAATGAACTAGTTAAATCTGGTTCAAAGAACATAATATTGTCTTCACGCGGTATCCTGAAAATACCAAAATTATTACAGCCAACATCTGTTGCTATTAATTTATCCTGGATATTTCTTTTTATATTTTCAGCAATTTTTCTAGCAGCTGTTAATACAGGAATTGTCCCATTTTTATGTTTCGCTAAAAAAGCAGGCTTATCTAGTATGTAATACACTTGATACCCTTTATCCGTTTTTAAAATCAGGGTCGGTAAAATACGATCCCCCAAAACAATGCTACTTTTTAAATTTTCTAAGTTATGATCACGTTCCACTGCATTTTTAAAATCAATATCAACTACAAACGTATTGATTTGATTCAAATTAGTTTCTATATGTCCTTTAATATGTTTGCGCTTTTCATCGTAACCAAGATAACTATAAATATTTGGTGTCCAATGAGTTAATTGATTTCCATTCTCTCGTAATGCTTCTTTAGAAGTAATCACAAAGCCACAAGCATTACTCATAGCATCTTTGCTTCGAAAAACAGCAATCGATCCGGTTTTATCTTTATTATGTAATGTAGTATTGATTGATAATACTCTACTATTTCTTGGCTTAAATTCTTTTAATCCCGAATGTAAAACTAAATTAATTGCTGACCAAGCGGTCGACGAACTATTTAGAATCCTAGGCAT